>JBEBCV010000458.1:0-2920 GCA_041157505.1 Chloroflexota bacterium
GAGTTGGTGACAAAACTTGTTTCGATAGGGTATGACCAGAACGAGATCGAAACCTTCCTGCAAGAACCCAAGGCAGTCCTTGCAGAAGGCAGGCTGCTTTTCCCGCGCATGTATCGGAAAGGTGAGGGGTTATTTTCTGCCAATCCCTGGCCCGCCTATGCCGTGCAGGAATTTCCACGGATTGGGTTTATTTTGATCAATGAAAGCCATCAGAATCTCATATACCCGACAAAGGAATTGCTGGACTTCCCCCAAGGCGCAGATAGTATCGTCCTTGCTTGCGCTGGCGATAATGACCTGCTCTATGTTCGCGTGATCGCTTTCGACGATGCTACGTACCAAAATACTCCGCTAACTGAACCCTGCCCATAGCTTACTGTCCGGGTAAATGCAAACTGTTTCTTGATGAAAAACCGCCTCACGACTCAACTCCTAACCTGGTACCACGCCCAAAAAAGGATTCTCCCCTGGCGTGACCATCCCGATCCGTATGCGGTGTGGGTCTCGGAGATCATGCTCCAACAAACGCGGGTGGATACAGTCATTCCATACTTCGAAAAATGGATGAAGTTATTTCCTACAATAAAAGCGCTCGCCTCTGCAAGCGAACGGGATGTGCTTAACGCATGGGAAGGTTTGGGGTATTACAGCCGGGCACGGAATTTGCATAAAGCCGCCAAAGTGGTTGCGGAAAAATTCAATGGCGAACTTCCGCGTGATCTAGATGACCTGCGTAGCCTGCCCGGAATTGGTCGCTATACTGTTGGAGCGATTGCATCCATGGCGTTTAGGATGGATGAACCAACGCTTGATGGCAATTTACGGCGGGTGTTCTCTCGATTGTTCGATGTAGATGAATTTGCTGATTCGCCTACGGGCGAAAAACTGCTGTGGGAGTTGGCAGCGCAAAATTTACCCAAAGGTGAAGCCGGTGATTACAACCAGGCGTTGATGGATCTTGGCGCGACGATCTGCCTGCCGAAGAATCCGCGTTGCTTGCTTTGTCCGCTGATGAGCCAATGCAAAGCACGAGAGAATGGGACGCAGGAATTACGCCCAGTGCTCAAGCCGAAGAAAGCGGTGCCATCTTATGTCCATGTGGCGGCGGTGGTGATGGAGCGTGGGCGGGTGTTGCTGAGTCAACGCCCGGCGGAGGGGTTGTTGGGGGGCATGTGGGAATTTCCGAACGCAAGAATAGATGGCGACCCTGCAAAGGCGTTGGTTAGAGGCTTGAAGGCAGCGACCCGGTTACAGGTCAAGAAAAAAGAGGCGCTGCAAGTCGTCGAGCATGCTTACAGCCATTTTAGAGTCACGGTTCATCCATTCTTTTGTGACAAGGTTTCAGTTCCAAAAGAAAAGAATCTGAAGTGGGTGAAGCTGGACGAGTTGGAAGATTACCCGATGGGGAAAGTGGATCGGCAGATTGCCCGGCAAATAAAATGACCGCCTTGCGACGGTCATTTTTGTTTAAGCCTTGCTCAATGTGACGAAGACCATGGGTCTGCGTTTGGTTTGCTGATGCAGGTAGCTCTTCACAGCGTTGATGATGTCTTTTTCATCGTCGAAGCCGTCATCGTGGACCATGCGTAGAACGAGCTTGCGAACATCGGGCAGGAGGGTTTCGGCGTCTTCGGGAGAGACGAAACCACGTGTGATGATCTCGGGCTCATGAAGAAGACGGCTGGTTTTCTTGTCGATGCTGATATCGATGAGCATGATGCCATTGCGGGCAAGTTGACTGCGTTCGCGCATCACATCGTGATCGATGTCGCCAATAGATTCACCAGTGACAAAGACGTAATCGCCGGGGATACGTTCGCCGCGCAGCACTCTTTTACCGACTAATTCCACGATCTGACCATTTTCCGCGACGATGGTGTTTTCAGGGTCAATGCCCAATTGCTGGGCAAGTTCGGCGTGACGCATTAATTGGCGCAGCTCACCGTGGATGGGCATGAAGTGCTTGGGTCGCACGATGTTGATGAGCAGTTTTTGCTCTTCCTGTGCCGCATGCCCGGAGACGTGAATGGGGGCAATGCCATCGTGAATGACCTTCGCGCCGCGTCGTAGCAGACGGTTGATAGTCTTGCTGATGGTCTCTTCATTGCCGGGAATGGGGTGTGAAGAAAGCACAACCGTATCGCCTTCTTTGAGGTCGAACTGACGGTTGGTACCAGCGGAGAGACGCCCGACGATGGAAGAAGGTTCGCCCTGTGAGCCGGTACACATGATGACCACTTTGTGGTTTTGCATCTGTAATGCTTGCTCGATGGGAACGATGATCTCATCGGGAATATCGAGGTACTTCATTTTGCGGGCGATCTTGACGTTATCCACCATGCTTGGACCGGCTAATGCCATTTTGCGTCCGTGCTTGGCGGCGGCGTCGGCGACTTGTTGCACTCGCGAGATGAGCGAAGCAAAAGTGGCAACGATCACGCGTCCTTTGGCTTCGGCGAAGACTTTTTCGAAAGCGGGCTGAATGACCGCTTCAGAGGGAGTCCAGCCGGGGCGTTCGGCGTTGGTCGAGTCGGAGAGGAGGAGATCCACGCCGCGACTTGCGAACTCGGCGAGTTTTGCAAAGTCGGTTGGCCAGCCATCGACTGGGGTTTGATCGAACTTGAAGTCGCTCATGTGAACGACGAGTCCGGCCGGGGTGGTGATACCGATCCCAACAGCGTCAGGGATCGAGTGATTGACGTGAAAATATTCCAAGGTGAACGGTCCAACGCGGGTTGCGTCACCGGCGTTGATGGTCTTGATCTGGGCTTTATGCTGAGCGCCATTACGGTGTAGTTTAGCTTCGATCAGTCCGCGGGTGAGCGGGGTGGCGTAGACGGGCACCGGAATGTCTTCGATAAAATGTTGGATCGCGCCGATGTGATCTTCATGCCCGTGGGTGATGAATAGACCCAATACG
>JBEBCV010000459.1:0-3092 GCA_041157505.1 Chloroflexota bacterium
GATCTGCCATTACGGTTAATTTCTCACGGATGATCTTGGAGTTATGACGGACATCGGTGGGAAATTTTTTTAAGAAGAGAAAAGTCTGTATCCGTGAGGCTTGGGGGTGTGTGGCGGCAAGGGCTTTAAGCTCAACTATGATTTTCTCTTTTCCCTTGTTTACCCCCTTTTGTAATTCAATCCAAAGCACAGGTTCACCCTTCACGCCAACGAGAGCCGTGCGAAAACCATGCGGATGTGCATTGAACATATTTTCAATTTGTTCGGAAAATAAAACATCATCCTTTGTCTGTACACGGTGCGATTTCCGTCCGCAATACCACAACCAGCCTTCTTCATCGAAGTAACCCACGTCCCCCATGCGGTGGATAATCCCTTCGCGTAAATCGATCTTCGAAATTCTATTCGCATCTTCTCTATGGATATAGCCCTGCGTCGTGGCTGCGCTTTGAACTGTGATCTCGCCAACAACATTTGGCTTCACTGTGAGCGAATCCTGCCATTTTTCGATCGGCTCGTCTGTGATGGGAATGATGCGTATCGTCACGCCTTCAATGGGCTTGCCCAGGCAAATGCCTGCGCCATTGCGAGTTTTTTCTTCCAAGGCAAACACCTCACGGCTTTCGACCTTTGCAATTGGCAGGGACTCTGTCGCGCCGTAAATGCCGAAGAGAGCCGTTTGGTCTGCCAGCAAATGGCGGAAACGTTTTTGCAGGTCAATCGTCGCGGGTGCACCTGCGGTGATGATACGTTTGAGGGATGGAAGAAGAATGGGACGGGATGCTGAAGGGTTTTTCTCCGCGAAAGAGGAAAGAAGTTCTAGTACGACCGGTGAAGCAAACATATTGGTGACATTGAATTTTTGGATCGCGTCAATCACTTTAGCGGCATCCGTGTTGCCTGGTACGGGGAATGAGATATCAGGGATAACGGATGTGACGCCAAGCAGAAGGTCGATCAGAGCGTAGATCGGGAAGGCAGGGAGGTCAATTTCGTCGGAGGTGATCTGGAAGGTATTTTTCAACAAGTCGAGTTGAGCAGCGAGATTGTCCTGGGTATATATCGCGCCTTTGGGCAAACCTGTCGAACCAGAGGTGTAGATGATGGCAGCAGGTTCGGACGATGGACGATGGACGATAGACGATGGACCAACCTTTGACTTTCGACCTTCGACTTTTCTTATCGTCAGGTTGTATTTCACCGATTCCCTTCCCCAACCAAAGATCAGGCGCAGAGTATGCGTGAGAGCATTGCCCACAAAAATGTCAGGTTTGGCTTCTGCGTAGATTTCGCCGATCTTTTTGATCCCAAGCGCAGGTTCCGCTAGGATCGGGACGATGCCAAATTTGAGCAAAGCGAGGGCAAAGGGGAAGAACTCCGGGCTGGGGGGAGTTAATAAGGCGGCAGTAAGTCCCGAGGTAAGCGGACCAGCTTCAAGTCCGCGAAGGAAGCGTTGGGTTTGGTCAAAAATGTCCTGATAAGTGAGCGTCTTCCATTTTCGTTTATGGAAATATATGAAGGCAGGTTTATTGGGATGAACATGGACATTTTGCTCAAATCGATCAAAGAGATTCATGGTCAAAATTGTATCCCTTTGTTGGGATGTTTGTCAGGATTGTGTCATTATGTTCATTACTATAATTGTATACACCATCGTTCAATAATGATTATGGGGGTATGGTTTCATACTGCGAATGGATGGCTGCGGTCATGCCGAGCAGCAACTGGTTGGATGAGTTGTAGCACGGAGGCATGTATGCCCCACATGACGGATGAACGAGTTCGAGCGGGTTTGAACCGCGAGGAAGATCTTTCCTTATTGCACGAAGTCAGCATGAAGACGGCGGGTGTTTCGCATTTGGAGATGTGCATCCAATGCGGGACGTGCGGCGGATCTTGCCCTGTGGCTCAGGACATGGACCATACCCCGCGCATGTTGTTCGCAATGCTGCGGGCAGGCATGCGCGAGGAAGTGTTGAGAAGCAACACACCATGGATCTGCGTCTCGTGCTATCACTGTGTGGTGAGGTGCCCGCAAGAAGTTCATATTGCGGATGTGATGTACACCCTTAAAGGCATGGCGATCCAGGCGAAGTTGTACAGCGATTCGACCGCGCCGCATTTTTCGCAAACCTTTGTAGACATGGTTGAAACCTTTGGGCGAAGTTACGAGTTGGGGTTGGCGTCTCGCCATTATCTGAAGCATTTTCCGCTGCGGCTGCCCGGCATGATGCCAATGGGATTTGGGATGATCAGCAAGGGGCGTATGTCCATCATGCCAAAGAAGATCAAGCATATGGATCAACTTACGACCATTCTTGACCACGCCAAGACCCTGGAGTTGACCTCATGATCAGATATCTTTTCTACCCGGGCTGCTCCATGGAATCCAGCGCGAAGGCATACATGGAGTCGCTTAACACGATCCTTGAGCCGCTAGACCTGACCTTTGAAGAGATCGACGATTGGAACTGCTGCGGCGCAACAGAGTATTTGGGCATCAACCTCATTCCGGCTTATTCACTCATCGCGCGGAATTTGGCGCTGGCAGCCAAACAAAAAAATAATGCGAACGGATCAGGCAGCACTCGCACCGTTGTTGCCCCCTGTTCGGCTTGCTATCTCAACCTAGCCAAAGCAGACTATTACATGCAGGAACGTCCGTCGCTGGGAGCAAAGGTCAACGAGGCGCTACAGGCTGGTGGATTGCAGTACACGCCTGGAACCCTGGACGTACGGCATTTGATCGATGTCCTCGTTTATGACGTGGGTGTGGAAACGATCCGCAGTAAAGTGGTGCGACCGCTAACAGGCTTGCGCGTGGCTCCCTACATGGGCTGCATGTTACCGCGCCCCGATTACAAGCATCGCTGGTCAGACCATGAACACCCCACCGAGTTGGATGATCTGCTGCGAGCTCTGGGCGCAGATGTGATCGACTATCCGCTTACGACGGAATGCTGCGGCGGACACATGACCCAGATCGGACCGGAAACCGCCTTCGAACTGATCCGCCGCCTCATTGCCGATGCTGATGACCGTGGTGCCCAGATGATGGCAACCGTTTGTCCGATGTGTCAGATGAACATCGA
>JBEBCV010000460.1:0-8561 GCA_041157505.1 Chloroflexota bacterium
ACAAAAATGTTCATCCGCGTCAACGCTGTGGGCGGGTGGATGAATAACGCGCGAAACCATTGCCGCAACGCTTTGGCGGGGAGTCCACCATCGAGCAGGTAGCGGGCATCCACACGGAAGGCAGATGCGTGTGCTCGGCGGTCTACATCAAGGAGAGCCTTTGCCAGGTCTTTATCTTGTGCAATGGTCTCAAGAATGCGAAACGCCTCCAGCCCGAACTCGGCTGCTTTGGCAACATTCTTCGCCTCTGCATGGTAGCGTGCAGCAGCCCAGGTTTGACTCACATGAAGGATCTTGCCCTGTTTGGCGATCTTTATCCAAAGCAGGTGATCAAGCAAAAAGTGAAAAGTGAGGTCAAGCCCGCTTGTTTTTTGTAACGCAGAACGGCGCATGAACACAGCCGGTTGACCAATGATCTGAAAACAAAACAGATCCTCAAGGGTCAGTTGCTTATATGTCAGAGTATTGAAAGTCGTGCTGTTCTCGTCCACGGCAAGCATATCCCCATACACCAAAACAACATCCGGGTTTTCCTCAAAGACCTTCACCGCGGCACGAACAGCTCCCGGCAGATAATAATCATCCGAGTTCAACCAGGCAATGATCTCGCCAGTGGCATGGGCAAATCCTTTGTTGATGGCATCTGCCTGTCCTTTATCTTTTTTCGATTCCCAATACGTTAATTTATCCGCATATTTTTTGATGATGTCCACGCTGCCGTCTTTGGATGCGCCATCAATGACGATATATTCAATACGCGGATAATCCTGATTTAAGACAGATTGAATAGTCTGCTCAAGATACTTGGCTTGGTTATAAGAAGGGGTGATGATCGATACAAGAGTCATAGTAAATTTGTAGAACAACAGTGTGATCTAAGGGGTCAGATCGTAAAGAGTATAACCTTCGCCCTGAACAGCAATGGGATAGGTATCTAAGATCTTTTTCAAACCAGGTTGTTTATCCAATTGTCCGAACGCAGTGACGAGGAAATAATCTTTGCCAATGGTCAGTTCGTCGAATTGAGCGGCATTGTCTTTATCGGGGTTTCGGGTGGCGCTGAGTTCGGTGGCAAGGGGCCAAGTGTCCACTTTGCGCCAGCCATAGAGCATCAGGCGGTAGCCATAATCCTGGGTCAACGCAATGACCTTGGCGTCAGACGGAAAGGCTTCGCCCACCTCATTCCAGAACGCGGGTTCGTGACGAAAACTCTCAGCAACGAGGACAGACCGCGCCGCATAGGCTTGATACCCGATCACCGCCACGACCAAGGCGATAAAACCCACGCGCCCGACCCCGCCGATGCCTGCCACACTTTCAGTGAGCGGATTCAACACCACAGCCAATCCCAGCGCAAGGATGGGGATGAGTTGAATATGATAGTAACTGTGGGTGTACATTTGGAAAGGCAAGGTCAAGCCGTAAAGCAGATAACCGATCCACAAACTGACGAGCAGCCAACGCATCCGCGATGGGGCGATGAGCGCACCGGCAATGCTGAGGAAAACGATGGTCAGACCAAAGAGAGTGCCAAGGAACGCCAACCACTTGGTATAAAAATCGGTACTGGTGATGAGCTTCATCAAGGCGACGGTCCATGAGAAGAAATATTCAGTGGAGCGTCCTTGATTGAAGACCACGTAATACAACAAGGCAGGGACCACCATCAATGCAGCCATCGTCCACACTTGTTTGGATTTCCAAAAGTCTTTGCCAAAAGTGAAGAGCACCATCGAAATGGCAGCCGCACCTACGAAAAAAGCAATGACGATCTTTACGAAGGTGGCTAAGCCGAGAAAGAGAGCAGCAAGTATCGCCCACTTCCAAGTGGAGTTATCGCCAAGTTTTTCGCCTGCAATGAGTGGGGAATTGTCCTCACTCCAACGATACAGGAGGTAAATGCCAATGACAAACGCCGAGGTCATCAACGGGTCGGGTTGGAAGGAACGGCTGACTTCCACAGAAAACGGCAGGACAAAGTAATATGCCATCGCGATCAACGCCGCCCAGGGATTTGTCGCACGACGCATCAGGTCAAAGAGAGCAACACCTGCTGCAAGCCAGAAGAAAGTCTCCCACACGCGGGCAACTGCAATCGTCTCGCCGCCGGTGAGGAAGTAGGAATAGCCAACAATGGTTTCGATCACAGGAGGTTCGTATTTACCAACCGAGTTTGCAAACGAAGCAGCGAGTTGACGTTGTTCTTCTGTGGCAGATGGCAAAGCGTTGTAATAGATCTCACGTGCAACCAGCGAGTTACGAAGTTGGCGCGAGGTGTGAAAGTCGAGGGGAGGGTCGGTGAGGTCGAGGAGGCGCAAGAGTCCGCCCAGAGCGAGGAGAAGGATGAAGAGGGCAGACCAGGTTTTGGTACGGGAAAGAAGCGAAAGGGTCATTGAGGAGTCAAAGGTCGAAAGTCGAAGATCAAATTAGAAGAGCGAATTGTAGTCCACTTTGGGGAAGATAGTCAGTTTGCCACCCACGGTTGCATCCACCACTTGACGACCTGCTTTGGCGTAGGCTTCGCGCGCCATGATGTAACCAACCTCAGAGGTATCAAGATCGGGGAGTTGCCATTTGACACCCTTGCCAAAATAATTGGGCATGAAATGATTCGGATCATCACCTTCGGAAACGATGGTTTTATTCGCGTCACCCTTTGATGCAAAGTTGTGATCAACGCCAATGAGAATGGCTTTTTCGATGCCCATGTGATACGCCATTTGCAAAGCAAGGTTGGTGACGGTTGCACCTTCCCAGACACGTCCGCGGACATCGGTGGTGAAACGAGGACCCGTGTAGGTGGTGTAGACGAAGGTTGGGAGTTGGGAAATCGGTAGATCGGTGGAGTAGTGACGGTGTGAACGCCAAGCGATGAATTGCGGAACTTGCAAAGCAAGGAAGTCATTGACGAATTGTTCGATGACAAGATCGTTGGTAACACAGATATAGGATGTGGTGAAACCAAGATCGGGAAAAGCAAGATAGATGCGATTCATGCCAAAGGTGATCTCATTCTTGAGCTTGCTGAGATCGGTCTGCTTCAACGATGGACCGTTGCCGATAATGAACGCGCGCTTGCCTTTGTGAATATCTTTGAGCGCGGCAAGGCGTTTGATACTCTCACGCCGCCACGGATGGAAATATGCGGCAGGGAGTTGGGGAATGCGGCGAACCCCATCATAGGCATCGCGCGCGAATTGCCAGAGAGGTTGAGGGATAATGGATTTGAGGGTTTGCTTCATTCGGGGAGAAAATCTTTTCGGGAGAGGTATAGGGTTGCAGCAGCAATGAGATTGAGCAGCATATATAGGATGTCGATCACACCGATCTGGTCAAAGATGACCAGAAAAGCATTGAGTGCGAGAACAACAAATGCCAGCCAAAATATCTTTTTGCTGCGCACTTTAAGTCGGAAATAGCAGAACAACAAGATGGCGGCTTCAATAAATGCGAACAAGGCGTATGCGGCAAAAAGCCCCATCATTTCGGGATGAGTGCCGAGGTTCATTAATGTCCCAAGACCAAAGTAAACCAGCGCCGCAGACGCGAGTAAGACAAGGTAACGGGCGAGTTGCGGGAGTTTCATGCTCACTCCGTACTAAGCCGCGCCGTTGCGCCACCATCCACGATCATGGCTTGACCGGTCATGAAGGAGGATTGTTCATTATCGGCAAGGAAATAGATGGCATGAGCGATCTCTTCCGGCTTGCCCACACGTCCGTTGACAGTTTTGAGAGCAAGGTTATCCAGCCGTTCCTGCACGTCGCCCGAGCCGACATGTCCACGCCCGAGACCAGCCCGCAGCATTTGCGTATCCACTGCACCGGGCAGAATGGCGTTGACGCGGATATTATCCGGTGCAAATTCGATCGCCATGGCACGGGTGAGGGCGAGCAATCCGCCTTTGGAAGCGGCATAAGCGGCGATGTTGGCAGAAGTCTGCACAGCATGAACGGAGGAGACGTTCACAATTGCGCCGCCATTCCCTGCCTTAAGCAAGGGATGTGCAAGTTTGACGAACAAAAACACCGAGCGCAAGTTCGACGCCATGACAGAATCCCATTCTTCCACAGTGGTATCCACCAAAGGCTTGGCTACCTGTACAGCAGCGTTATTGACCAACGCATCCAATGTTGGATGAAATTCTTTTGCCTGTTGAAAGATCTGTTCAACGGAGTCAGGCCGTGAAATATCCGCTTTGATGAAACGACCGTTCTTTGGGAAATCATCTCCAAAATCAGAACGGTCCACACCGATAACGCGCCAACCATGGTCGGAAAAATGTTTGACACAGGCACGTCCAATTCCACCGCCTGCGCCAGTAATGAGAATTGTTCTAGTCATGGGATAATTTTACGTCGAAATCCAGCTTTGTGTTTGATACAAATACAGACTTAAACACGAATGACGCGAATTGGGCAAACCTTCAAACCCTTCGCGTCATTCGTTCATTTCAGGAAATATGCGTTAAGAATTTTCCGTGCTATCCGTCCAATCCGCGTACAAAAAACTAATCCGGCGTGTGTCGGAAGATCAAACAAGAACCAAGAGTATTCTCAAGTTGGTAATTCTGCTCTACAAATTCGAAGATATCGTTCATATTGGGCTGAATGTACATCTTCTTTTTCATACCCGGCGTGGAGTATTGTTCTTCACGCGCCGCAGCATCCAGCGAGGGGATGGCATCTACAGAGCGGGAACAGTCCACGATCAGTTCGGGCGGGTTGCTCGTCAGATCAGCGAAATAACTGTCTTCGATCTCTTTGGTGAGAGAACCTTCCAGGAAGAGGGGATAGTACACATACTTCACCGGCGATGGACGACCAGACATGAAGTTGACGCCCATTTCGGGGTACCAAGTCAGTAGTTTATCTTCGGGTTTGCTATTATCGCGGATGTAGGCAGAGACTGGGTCAATGTATTCGCCGCCTGCACGAAGCGACTCGCCATATCTTCCCCAAGTCGCAGGAAAGATGGCGAACAACATCACGATCAATCCTGCAGAGGCGACCACGCTAAAGCCGTCATTCCAGCCTTCCAACGCTGGTACACGGAATGTGACCTGCCAGAACTCGGCAAAGACAAAAGCGGAATAGATCGCCACCGCCAACACCCAACTGATGTAATAGTGAGTGAAATTCCTGCCTGAAAGGTTGCTTAAGACAATTTCAAGCGGGAACCAAATCAGCATGAAGGTATCGAAGACTGTCACTTTGCGCTGGACGAAATTCGCCAACATGCGGAAGCCTGCGAAGAACCAAGCCACCAGCGTGAACCAACCCACCCAGCCCATGCCGTATTTTCCGAAGCCACCGAAGATATCCAGCCATTCGCGGTCTTTGGCAGCAGAGTAAGAGAAGTTGAAGATGATGGATGCATAAAGCATCTCGCCAACACTGCCCATGATGGCAAAGTAGAGCGCCCACACGATGAGAGGCAAAGCAAAACCAGCCAATGCCGCAAGGATTATACGCAGCGCTTCCCAAAAATGGCGTTTGAAAATGTAATACAAAAAGATCGAACCAAGGATGGCGAAAAATCCGCCGATGTTGTTCGCGCGGAAGGTAAAACTCAACCCGAAGAACGCGCCCACCCAAATGTATTTCCAGTAATTACGCTCCACATCCACCATGGCGAGGAAGAGTACAAGCCCGGCTGCATTGAAGAGCAAGGCATATTCTTCAGTGTAATTGCCATAGCCAAGCACGGCTCGCAAGCCAAACCCAGCCAATGCAGCACCAAATAATGCTGCACCAATACCCCAGCGTTTGGAGAGTGTGTCATATAAAAGCCAAAGCATCCCAAAGATACACAGGAACTCCACCAACCAAACACCCCAACGCGAGCCGCCGCCCAGGAACAAACCCAAAGCATTGATGTAAAAAATGCCCGGTCCTTTTGAGTCCCAAAAATCGCGATACGGTAAATTCCCATCTACGATCTGTTGACCGGCATACAGGAAAAAGCCGCCATCTCTGGCGGGCTTATCAAAAAACGGATTGGCAAGGTCGAGCACCAACGCCGTCAGCAGGAACAAAAACACATAAGGCAATACGAGACGAAGCTGTTTCATTCTTTCCTCACTTGCATACCCAATCCCTCGACCAGGTTCTTGATGGTGCTCCAGTGAATGCGCTCCCATGCCGTAGGGCTGGAGTTGGAATTATGCGGCGCCAGCATGACGTTATCCATCTTCAGCAAGGGACTGTCCAATGGCAGAGGTTCAAACTCGAAGACATCAAGCGCCGCGCCTCCTACTTGACCTGAGCTGAGTGCCGCGACCAAAGCTTTTTCATCCACGATAGGGCCGCGCGCCGTATTGATCAGCACCGCAGTGGACTTCATCTTCGATAATGTATTTGCATTGATCAGATGATACGACGTTGGGTTGAGATCGCAGTTAACAGAGACGAAATCAGAATTTGCAAGCAATGTATCAAGGTTTGTCATTTCAATGCCAGACTCACTAACAAAGACATGGTCAATATCGATGATGTCTGTGCCTAGAACCTTCATGCCAAAAGCTTTGGCGCGGCGGGTAACCGCTTTGCCAATATTCCCTATGCCAATAACACCTAAGGTACATTCACTAAGAGTCCTGCCAGGGATCTTCTTCCATTCACCGCTTTTCATGGCTTTGTCCATCCACGGTCCGCGGCGGGCGAAGGCGAGCATGTAGCCCAGTACCGTGTCTGCGACGGGGGTGGTAAAAGCATTCGGCGTTCGCCCAAGTTTCACCCCAAAACGGGAACAAGCCTCGGCGTCGATCGAGTCGACTCCCGTCCCCCATTTCGAGATGACTTTCAAGCGCGGCAAACAAGCTTCGATCACCCGCGCGCTATAGCGGTCATCCCCACACACGGTGCCATCGAATTGACCGGCGTATTTGAGGATGTCCTCTTCTTCCATGCGTTCTTCCACATCGGGAATGATGAGCTCGATATCGTAGGAGTCAAAGACAGGTTTAAAACGGTCCACAAAAGGGAGCATGTAGGGAGCCGTGAGCAGAACGGTGTATTTCATCGATCATTGTCCTTCGTCGTAAGGGTTGGGAATTTCGGTGAATTCATAGAGTTTTGGAACCGGCGAGAAGTAACTTACATCATCGAGAATATCATACTTGCCGCCGAAATAATTATTGAAGACAAGCCGAAACAAGTTGACCGGCGTGATTGTCGAGTACAACGTATCTTCATGCCCGGGCATATACACCGCCGTGAAGTTCCACATGCGTTTGTCTTTGGGCTGCAACCACGGACCATGATCGCCTTGAATAATGATGATGGGCGGTGTTTTTGAATTTGCCATGATGGTATCGATGGCTTCGAGCATGCGGGTATTGAGATAAGGCAATTGATTCAAATAGCCTTGCTGATACATCTTGGCAGTATATTGACGTTTCTCATTCCAAAAATCAGCGGGGTCGGTTGGGTTGCCTTCAGGGTCAAATACAAAAGGCGGATGCGGCGAGATGACATGGGCATAGACGAATTTCGGCTCAGGCATTTTTGAAATAGAGTCCATGCTGTCGAAAACATTGTTGAAACGGTCACGATACCCCGCCGCCATCATCGAGTCTGAATCCATCCAACCCCATTCTTCGGTATAGCGCGCCAAGGTCGTACGCAGGAACAAGCCCTCGAACTCGGTCAGCCCCGAAGAGATCGGCGGCGGACTTATAAACTGGTCTGCATCGGTGATCTCAAGCCAGGCAAAGCCCGAAGCGAAATTGATCGTTTCATAGCCAAGAGCGTCAAAGTTATAACGAACCGCGCTATGCTTGAGCGCCTCCCACAAAACTTTTCTGCCAATGGACTGTGGATTGAACGCCGGGTCTAATTCTTGCAGGTATTGCATGTTGAGCGAAGACCCCAACGAAAGCTCCGTGCGGACGTAGTTGGACTGGCTTTCTTCGGCAATATAAAATCCGCGTTCTCTCAAGACGTTCTCAAAATCACTGTTGTCGTATCCATATGCGGATTGGAGCAGGTCCGAACGAGCATATGAATCCAACAGGAAGAAATAAACATCCGGCGGATTTTCCGGCAAGACAAGATCTTCCTGAATGGGGGCATTCTTCGCACCCAAACGGCTTGCACTGCTCGCGGACGCACTGCTGAGATCCAACTGCATGGCAGACATGACCAACAAGACAAGGATCATTCCGTTCAGAGAGAATGTTGCCGCTTCAAACGTCAACTTGGGGCGGGTGACCCAGAACAGGATCACCACCAACACTAAAGCCCATGCCACCCAAAGCCAACGGACAAACTCGTTTTCCGGCAGTTGCTCCTCGAGGTACATATACACGTGTCCATAGGTGAAGAAAAGGAGGAGGAACAAAACCGAGAAGAAAGCCGCTTTATGCGCCTTACGAAATACCAGCCACGCAAGCAGAAAGACCAAGGCACTGAATAGCAGAGAAAGCAGCAAAGGACGTAACGCAGCCGTCGGTTCGACTTGCCCTACATTGGTTGAAAGCAATGCCAGAATGGGATAGGCACCAAAAATGACAGGATACCAAGGGACACTAAAGAATCGAGAAATAAAACTTTTCATAA
>JBEBCV010000461.1:0-2794 GCA_041157505.1 Chloroflexota bacterium
CACTAACGAGTGCGAAATAATCCTGCATGGGCCACCACATGCGGATATAGTCCACACGGTAGTAGCCGGGACCAATGGCTTGTTCGATCTTGTCGAAGTTTTTCTCATCGACGATGATCACCGTCGACTCGCGCAATGAGCGTGTGGGTTGATCGAAAGAACGTTGATTGGTAAAGTCACGCAAATACCAGACAAAGGGCCACGAAACTCCAGTATCTGGTGCCGAAGCATCATAGGCAATGGAAACACCCATTCCGCCGGTTGTTCGTTCTGAAATTTCCTTTGCTTGAGAAATGATCTCCTTGATACCGGTCGCTCCGTGGGCGTATACAAGGAATTCAGTTGCCTGATCGTATGTGATATACGATGCGCGGAAAGAAGCACGAACAGTAAAGATGGCTAAGAAGGCGAATAATGCAAGAGTAAAGACGTGGCGTACATCTTTGAACGTCCATTCGCGCAAAAGATAAATGGAGGATCCGGCACTAACGATACAAACGATCAAAGGCAATAGGAACAGATTGGTCGCTTGAAGTTGTTCCAAACTTGTGCCTTGGAAGGGGCGCACAGCAGAGTTGGAAGTGTAAATTACATTGGCGGCACTCACTATAAAAATGATGATTGCTGCCAATCCTAGAGAAACCTTCTTTTCCTTTAAGGCTGCCCAATCTGTATTGTCAATGATGGATCCCAATGCCCATCCAGTGATGAGGATCAGAGGCAGGGTGATATGAATGGTTAACCAGGGCATCCTTTCACCTGCCACGGTGAAAGAGAAGAATGTGATAAAGCTCCACCAAACCAATAAGCTGAACATATTCACGAAATTCATTTCTCGTGTGTATGCTTCCTGTTGTTCTGGGGTTGGGGTGGTAATTTCCTGATTTTCATGGCTCATGCCTTCTTCAAAAGCAGGTGAAGAGGTGTTTGTTTGCCAATTTCCATCGAAGGTTCCATCGATCATATCTTCTTCGTATGCAGGCGGAAGATTGATCTTGCGACGGAAGCCAAGGATCAGCGCGAGGATCAACCCAAGGGCTGGCAGAAACTCGTAGATAGGAATTTGAACCAATAGGTAGTAATACCAGGGTTGGCTGCCGCGTTCTACATCATGTTGAACGATCCAATATCCCAATGAACCAATAGTGCCGGTAAAAAATCCATTTGGGTTTGTGAAAATGGCTGTATATAAAATCACGTATGGCACCCAAAAGATCAACGTTGCCTTCCACCATTTCTGCGGGTTCCAAATCAAACCGATGGCAATGGCAATAACGAAAGTAACCAGTAAACATGCACCGATCACAAGAATGGAGTTGATATCTCCAGCCAAAGCTCGGACCTCCGGTCCGGTTGTGGGAATGGTTACATCTGTAAACTCAATCAGAAATGGCGAGAGTTGTGGCAGGACGATCGTGCCAGTGATCATCAATAACTCGAACGAACGGTTGGAGCGCAGTCGTTGCCATGTGTAGCCACGAATCAAGAAATAGGCAGTGACCACAAATGCGACCACAGCGGCAACAGCGAAAATAATGGTCAAGGGAGAGATTGCAGGTTCAGACAGGGTTTGAGGCGCAATATCTGGGTTGGCTGGAATAGCAGTCTCTGTAGCAGTGATCGTTTCACTATTACGTGTGTAAAGTCCATATCCTGCGGCAGCCCCGGCAAGTAAGATGGTTATGCAGAGGGTGATAATGAAGGAGCGATAAGCGCTCGATGCACCCTTCCATGGAGTTCGTGAAACTTGAACGATGAAATAGATCGCCAGATAAACCAGAAGTTGAGCAGTATAGATAAATGAAGTTTCTTTGGCAGCAAAGTGGATAAGCAATGCGAATGCGAGGATGTATAGATACTTTTTTCCGCCGCTTTCAAGATGTCTAAGGACCGCATAGAGCATTAATATCCCAGAGAAGATCGGGTAACTATCTTCACGTACGTAGCGACCGTAATACAGCATGAACGGAGAGATGACTAAAAGAAAGCCAGCGATCAGTGCTCCCGTTCGACCAAGATAACGTCGCCAGTACCAGACCATCCAAATGGTCATCAAGTTGAATAGCACAGCAGGGATGCGGGCTGTAAAGTCGCTGGCACCAAAAAGGAAATAGGAAAGGGCGATCAGATGAAACTGAAGGGGTCCATGCATCATGGGGGTGTGTTCATATCCACGCCCTTGATATAGCAGCCATGAGAAATAGGTGTGCAGGCTTTCGTCGTGACTCATGACCCGCGCTCCAAGGTTGTAGAAGCGGGTGGCGATGGCAAGCAAGAGGATCACTACAAACAGTATGATCTCGTTAGTTATCGCAGGGAGCGTGGGATGTATGGGACGGTCGAGCCAGTTACGTTTCGAATCCATTGAAAGGCACCTTGATTTGAGTGAAATTTCAGAAATAAAGTCTGAATGATATTCTTAAAAGTTTAATTTGGTGTGAGAAAGTATTATAACAGGACGGTTAAATCTGTTTGCTTGTTCTTGTGTATTTGCTGTGGAAAATACTTACCCTTGTAAACTGAGGAATGGATGTTGGTATTATTGCTTGACTTTTCTTCCATTACTTGGTAATATCGGCGGGCTTTACTAACCGATGCGGGGTGGAGCAGTGGCAGCTCGTCGGGCTCATAACCCGAAGGTCACAGGTTCAAGTCCTGTCCCCGCTACTGAGACGAAACCAGAGACCATTAGGCTCTGGTTTTTACTTTCCCTGTGGCACTGCGATGATCAAATTCACATTAACTGGAGGATCATCACATGAATCGCAGTTCTAAAAGCTCGAAGGGTGGATTT
>JBEBCV010000462.1:0-11436 GCA_041157505.1 Chloroflexota bacterium
ATTTTACCATTCGCCTAAAACCCGCATGTTATACTCCCAGCATGTCAACTGAACATGAGACGATTAACGGTGAAAGAACATTAGAAGAGTGTCAGGGAACATTACATCCAAAAGCCATTGAAGGATTGCGCCTGTTCAATGATGGGGAATACTTCGAAGCGCATGAAGAATTGGAAACAGCCTGGCGTGACGAGACAAGTCCCATCCGTGATCTGTACCGAGGCATACTACAAATCGCTGTGACCTATCTTCACGTCACACGTGGAAATTATGACGGTGCGCTCAAAGTTTATGGGCGAAGTTTGAAGTGGCTGAACGGTTGGAGTGATGTTTGTCGCGGTGTCAATGTCAACAAGCTTCGACACGATGCAGAAAGTGCAATGCAAGAAGTGAACCGCTTAGGGAAGGAAAGAATTGCAGAGTTTGACAAGTCTTTATTCCAACCGATCCAATGGAACGAAAAACGTTTGTGGATCTGTGACCGCTGCGGTAGTGAAATGTACGAAAAGAATTGCAAAGTGAGTTGCCCGAATTGTGGAAATCGCTTTGATTGTTCAGACCTAAATCTTTACTTCGATTAAATCGTGGGGTGGGTTGACCTCGCCCTTGGAGAAAATATGGAGTTTCAAAACAAAATTGCCCTTGTCACCGGTTCAGGACGCGGCATTGGGAAAGCCATCGCTTTGAATTTCGCAAAACAAGGCGCGGACGTTGTTGTCAACTTCTTTCGCAATCGTGATCCAGCTGAAGAGACCGTTCGTGAGATCGAAAAACTTGGCAGGCGTGCCTTGCTCGTCAAAGCCGATGTAGGCGATCTGGACGACCTCAATCGTCTCTTTGATGAAGTGGAAAATGTATTTGGCGGGTTGGATATTTTCATCCACAATGCCGCATCGGGTTACAACCGCCCTGCAATGGAACAGAAACCCAAAGGCTGGGATTGGACCATGAACATCAACGCACGCGCTTTGTTATTCGCCGCTCAACGCGCTGCCCCACTCATGGAAAAACGGGGCGGTGGGAGTATCGTCAGCATTTCGAGTGCAGGGTCGGTACGCGTTCTGCCAGATTATGTCGTGGTCGGAGCCAGCAAGGCGGCATTGGAGGCACTCACGCGCTATTTAGGCGTGGAACTGATTCGGCGTGGTATCAAGGTCAACGCGGTGTCACCCGGCGTGGTTGAGACAGAGGCGTTGCATCATTTTTCATCCATGGGCGGGCAGGAAAATATCATCCAAAAATTCATCGAGCAGGTGCCCGCCGGGCGGCTCATCACACCAGAGGAAGTCGCAGAAGTTGTGGCATTTCTTTGTTCACCTGCTGCTGCCATGATCGTGGGCCAGACCCTTGTGGTGGATGGCGGTTATACTTTACCAATTCAATGACAGGACAGGTCTCTATGTTTCAAGCTGCTGCACCAACCCGATTTGATCTCCGCTTCTCGATCGCAGGCATTCCCGTGCGCGTTCATCCGCTGTTTTGGCTGATCGCCATTTTGCTTGGTTCCAGTTCAAGTAACCCGCTCATGATCCTGGTTTGGATCGTGGTGGTTTTCGTTTCGATCCTTGTGCATGAATTGGGACATGCCTTTGCATTCAGGCGCTTCGGGCAGCCTTCGAATATCTTGCTGCATTTCTCTGGTGGATTGACCATCCCCGAGTCGATTTCTTGGGGTGGCAGTTATGCCACCGTGAGTTTGACACCCAACCAACACATCTTCGTTTCACTTGCCGGACCCGTTGCCGGATTCCTGCTCGCTGGGTTGGTTCTCGCTGTGGGTGTGGCGATGGGCGGCTCGCTGATATTTTCAACCATCCTTGGTTTTATCCCCTTCCCAGTTGTGCTGATGCCCTATGGCAGCGGCATCTTGACCGATATCTTTGTGACCTTTTTATGGGTCAATATTTTCTGGGGCATCATCAATCTGCTGCCTGTCTATCCTCTCGATGGCGGACATGTCTCCCGTTATGTCCTCATCCAACGCGACCCATGGAATGGTTTACGCACTTCATTATGGGTTTCGGTCGTTACAGGTGGTGTACTTGCTGTTGTAGGCTTTCTATTTCTCAACAGTATTTATATGGCATTTCTATTTGGGTTACTGGCATTTCAAAGTTATCAAATGCTGCAAGCTGCAGGCAGATACTAAACAAAAAGGAACGGAAAATTCCGTTCCTTTTTTATTTACCCATCAAACTTATCGCCCATCTTCTCTTTTGAGATGCGTCTCATTGCATCCCACCACTCTTCAGGTCCGGAACTTTTGGCATTGATAAATATTTTCTTTCCCTCATTATTCACGAACAACACATACGTCCGCCTACGACGACTGGTCCAGCCGGAGCTATCTTTATGATCATAAGTATCTGTTGTGATCTTTCCGCTTTCGATCTCATTCCAGGTGAACTTTCTTGGCAAAAAGAAGAAATTACGTTGGAAGATGCCATCATCGTCGATGCGGGTGATGGCGGCACCAAAAGCGTACCCAAAGGAAAAAATTGCCAAGGGAAACCCTAGGCAAGTAAGCAATATACCCGGCATTGGTACAGATAACCCGGCACAAGCGGTCACGATCAATGAAAAACCTGCCAATCCCCAAAAGATGCGCCCACCAAGTTCAGGCTTGATAAACATAAATAACTCCTTGTGAATGGAATACTTCCATTGTAAGAAAAATAAAAAAGATGGGCATAACCCATCTTTCCTATTTCATTTGTTTACCTGTGGATGAAGCGCAATCTACGGCTTTTCAAGCCCATGTGCATTCAGTAAGGTTTCGTTTTCCAGAATATCCATTGTCAGCCCATCTGCCACCACTCGTCCATCATCCATCACAATGGTGCGTGGGAAAAGCTCCCGAACCATGGACATATCATGGGTGGAGACAAGCATCGTGATCGGCAGATCACGCAACAAGTTGATAAGCGTTCGTCTTGCGCGCGGATCTAACCCGGCAGAGGGTTCATCCAACACCAGTAAATTTGGGTTCATCGAAAGGACAGTAGCAATCGCGATCCTTTTCTTTTCACCCACGCTCAAATGGTGCGACAACCGGTCACGATACGCGGTCATGCGTACGGCTTCAAGGGCGGCATCCACCCGTGCGCGCACCTCTCCTTCGGGCAGACCCATATGCAAGGGGCCAAACGCCACATCCTCGAACACGGTGGGCGAGAAAAGTTGGTCGTCTGGGCTCTGGAAGACGAGTCCGACCATTGCGCGGATGGCAGGCAAATTGTCACGTGTGAGGCGCATGCCCGCAACTTCCACTTCGCCTTTGCCGCCAAGAATCCCATTCAGGTGCAGCATCAAGGTCGACTTGCCTGCGCCGTTCGGTCCGACCAACGCCACCTTGTCTCCTTCACATAATTTGAACGACACACCATTCAAAGCCGTGTGTCCATCTGGATAGGAAAAGTGCAGGTCGTTTACAGCCAACACATCGCCGCTGCATTCGTGGAATTCAAACTGTTTTGTTATATGAGTAACAGGCATTAGAACCTTCCAAGTACGTGTGTAATAAAAATGATGGCAACCGCCAATGCGCTTGCATAATAATCTGTGGATTTCATTTCATGCGGATTCAATGTATAGAGATGACCAGAATAACCGCGTGCCACCATCGCATTGTAGATGCGATCGCTGCGTTCGTAACTGCGCAAGAATAATTGACCTGCCATATTGCCAGCCACCCTGGCTCGCCATAATACGCCTCCCCCAGACTTTGAACCGGGCGCCGCTGCCGAACGCGCTTCCCTCGCCCGCAACAGACGGAAGACCTCATCTGTGAGCACAAAAAGATAACGATAGAGAAAGGCAATGATCGTCGTCAACACAGCAGGGATACGTAAATGCTCCAGAGCATGGATAAGATCTGGGAAGCGAGTGACCGCCACCAATAGGATCGCCATCTGCACCGACAGCCACGAACGGATCAGGATGCTCACGAAACGCAGCAAGCCCATATCAGTGATGGTGAAATCCATCATCACGAATTGGAATGTAGTGAGAGGTTTACCCGGTATCGAAAATAATACGGTGATCGCGATCAACGCAAAGGGCAGAGCAACAATGGAACGCTTGAGTGTGTAACCAATACCAAGCTTTGAAAGCAGATTACAGGCAAGCAGGAACAGCCAGGCAAAACCAAATGCCAACCAGGCCCCATCCGGCAACAACGCATTGGAAACGATGAAAATCACCGTAACCAGCGTTTTCACCCGGGGATCGAGCCGGTGAAGGAAACTTTCTTTTTCGTGATAACGGTCAAAGGCATCAAAATGCATGGGATTTTTCGGTTTATGATTTTGCTTTCATTCCGCGCCCAATGAGCACGATGATCAAACCAACCACGATCACACCGATTACACCCGCCACAATGGTAGATGCTGCGGTTTCGCCTAAAAATGGGATGGTGTAATCGGGGATGATGCTAAATGGCGAAGCTTGACCGGTGCTGATAAAGCCCATGTCGGTAGCAACCCGCTCCAATCCATCTGGGTCGGCAGAGGCGAACGGCGAAAGCAGGACAACAACCAATGCGATCGCAGCGCCAATATAAGCCCATGTCTTGCTTGCTTTGGCAGATTCAGAGCCTTCTCCCACCAAGTCTGGACGGGTCTGCAAAATGAAGCCCAACGCAAAAACCGTGATCATTGCTTCACCCAATCCGATCAACGCATGGACTCCCAGCATGGCAGGGATGACCAATTCCAATTGCGACGTTCCACTTAACCACAATTGCAGGGAGGTAAGCAGCGCACCTGCCATCACCGATAACCATGCCGCCAAGCCCGTTACAGCAAGTTTGGTCGTTTTAGAACTGCCACTTACAAAGCGATACAGTCCATACCCAATGGCAGCGGTAACCAAACCCATATTGAGGATGTTCGCACCCATCACAAGCAGACCACCATCTTGAAAGAGCAATGCCTGCACAGAAATGACCGCTGTCATTACCAGCATGCCTGCCCAAGGACCAAGGACGATCGCCGCCAAGGCTCCGCCAAGAAGATGTCCAGAAGTACCACCCGCAACCGGGAAGTTGATCATTTGCGCGGCAAAGATGAAAGCTGCCATCACACCCATGAGGGGGATCTGCTTCTCACCAAGAGACTTGTTCGTCCGCGAGATGGCTGTTCCGATCACAATCACGGTGATGACCCAACAAACAACTGACACAACCAGACTAAGAAAGCCATCGGGGATGTGTAAGGGGGCAGGGGAATACAACATATTACTCTCTCCTTTTCAATTTTTTATCGACAATCGGGGCAAAGACCAAAAAAAGTAAGGTGGCTATCGGTCAGTTTATAGCCGCTTTCGGATTCGATTGTTTCGTACATCGATCTGAGCAATTCATGCTCAACTTCCATTTCATTTCCGCAGTTGCGACAAACGAGATGATGATGTTCATGTCGTGCGATCTCATAGGCCAGATGCCCGGAACCGGTCAACGCTGGCCGAACCAATCCATTCTCCGCCAAAAATTCCAACGTGCGGTAGACCGTGGTCTCCGTTAGTGTAGGCAGCTTATGGCGTGCCTGTTCATATATCTCGACCGGTAAAAGATGCTTGTTCGTGTGTTGAAGCACATGCAAGATCGCCAACCGCTGTGATGTCATTCGATACCCCCGGGCTCGAAGCTGTGGGGTGTACTCGTTCGCACAGGACATATCTCTCCTTATTGCAACTTCTTGCAATAGTATGTTTTTTAGAATATCACAACAAGAGAATTCTTACATTAAACAGAGCAAAGACCATGGACAAAAGTGCCCATGGTCTTTTTTTAGGGCTCCCAATTGTAGTGGACAAGTGCGGCTAGCATGGGTTTATCTCCCTCAAGAACCATGCCTACAGCCCATGTCTCCCAATCCATTCCTGCATATTGATCGGTGCCGGGATAATGAACAGAGTAAAAGTTCTTTCCAGAGTAAGGCCATTCGGGGATATATGTTGCACCGCCAACCTTCAACTCGTTACAGATGATCACTGGATTTGATGCGAACACTCTCTCTAACGAAGGCAGGACGATCTCATGAAATGGACCTTTTACCGGCTCCCCACTCCCGACGGCAAGACCCCAGTCTGCCTGATATGTCGTTTCAAAGATGAATTTGATGTTGTCAAAATAGGTAATGACCTTTCCATCACGGATATAGCGAACTCCGATCCCGGTTGTGGGGCTGACTAATGAAGCCAGTAATTCACCATCACGGTTCTGAATGGCAGTGGTGAGATTACTTATCAACTGCATGTTGCGGGCATCCTGACAAAATTCCGGATTTATGACATACGGGGTAAAGGTTGGGATTGCTGTGGCAGATGTGGCAGGTGTAACCGTCAACGTGGGAAAAGCTGGTTGAGGTGTGGGAGAAAAAAGAACGGTAGGAGGCGGGGGAGCATCCACAGGGGCAACACAGGCAGTAAGAGTCAGAATCAGCAGAGGAAGAAACGATCGTTTCATGGGTGGTCCTTTCAAATGAAAACTGGCGGAAGTACCCGCCAGTTCATTGTACTATTTTGTGTTCGTATCTTCTGCCAATTTATTCGCGACACGCTTGACCACCTCCGCCACGCCGCCGATAGGGTTTTTCAACGTCTCGAACGCCACCTCAACGATCTCAGGCGCCATGCGTTTAATGTTGCGGAAGCGCCGAGCCAGGAAGGTTTCATCGGGTTTGGGTTCTTCAAGTGCAGTTTGGATCTCTTGAAGTTCCGCCTTCACATCTTCTTTATCAGAGGATGCAAGCTTGTCATTCTTCTCCACTGCTTGTTGAATGCTCTCAAAAAACAAGCTAAGATCAATTCTCTGATTGGAGAGAATAATATTGCTGTGCTCTACGTCACCACCGATCACAATACTGCCATCGCCCGCGCTTTGGTTACTATCTTTTTTCCTTTTTTGTGCCATTTTCACTCCTATGCGACCACGGTTACGATCGCCACATGAATGCCAAGACCATCGTTGAGCATCAAGGGAATGGACCACAACAAAGTGAAGAGCAATCGAAGCATTGAAAACCGGTCCATGACCGATGCGTACAATGTGATATTTCTTATCTTCATCGTATCATGAACCCGCTCATTTCCAAACATCCCCGCTCAGATTCTAGTTTTTGGGGACAGACCCATGAGTGGATTGAATTTTATTGGAACTCGTTCTGAGCCCCATATCTTACATGCGTAGATAAACACAAAAAAACTGCCGTCTTATTTGACGGCAGTTTTTCTATTTTTTTATTATTCTTTCGGTTCTCCAAACACAATGACAATGATGTGTTGGTTTAGGAATTTTGGCTTGGTATCTTCATCTGGAGTGACCACTTGCCCAAGGGTGTATCCGCCAGCAATGGGCACTGTATCGCCGAGAATTTCCTGCACCGCAGCGATCTCCGCGCCAGGCTGGGCTTTGAGCAGCATCTGCCAGGCAACATCCACCAGCACAAGCGCGAGGCGAGGCTTTGCATCCCCGAGTTTGAGAAGGGCATGTTGGGCGGCGGTCTTGGCTGCACGCTCACACGAAGCGCGACTTCCAACCAGAAGGAAGGCGTCCACCCCATCGCGGATGACTGCATTCATGCGGAAACTTCCATCCGCTTCCACACGGATCGGGGCGCGAACGACCATGCCATCATTCTGCTCCATGCCAAGCGGGTACAAGCGCGCAAGATAGCTTAGCGGAGGGAATGCCCAATCACGGGCTGGGTAGCCAAATAAACTGGCATATGCTTCTGAGGCAGGACGACCATCCAACGTTCGCAGCCAAAACCCACGGGAACGTGTCACACGAAATTGATTGCCGACTGGGTCCCAACCATGATCTGAACCAACACCAATTCGAAGATCGCCACGCAGAAATGCCGCGGTCATGCCGCCAGCACCTGTTTGCGAACCAACGATCTGGTAGGTATTTCCTGTGTGCAAGTCACCGCTGGAGAGTGCACCTGTCACATCCAGCGAAAGCGGAAGCGAATTGCAGAATTGTTCTGCATCCCCGTTGAAACCATCTGCGAAGAAGAAAACTGATTGACGTTCTACTCGTGCAGATACATGCTGTTCGATCTTTGAAGCCGTCTCACGCCCCGACTGTGCATAGCCCGGCAGCCATAGCGTTTCCGCTTGAAAATCACCACTGAGCAAAGCCACCACCACAGAGTGCGGATGAAGCCCATCACGGGTAAGCCCTGCAGGGGAACTAAATCCGATCAGAGGCGTATCTCCCAATAAACTGGAAACACCGTTTAAAACTTCTCGAGCTTGATATTGGTGAGATGCAATGACGACGGCCAGACCAGGGACATTCGCCCCAAGCTTATTCAACGCTTGATGCGTAGCTTGCAACCCGGCTTCGCGTCCATCCAACGCTTGAGCGGTTCCAACAGAGGAAACTATGGTCATCGCCGATTACTCCTCTGCCACTGGAACTGTAAAATGGAATGACGTTCCATGCCGGTATTGGCTCTCGAACCAGATCTTGCCACCCTGCATTTCAACAAGGCTCTTTGTAATGTTCAAACCGAGACCCGTACCAGGTACTTCGCGTGCCTTGGGATCATCTGAACGGAAGAATTTCTGGAATATCTTCTGCTGGTCTTCAGGGGTCATACCGATGCCGCTATCTTTTACCCAAAGATGGATAACTCTTGGTGCGCCATCGGGATCCCAATGGTTCGGGCTTTCTTCCACGCCCACTTGAATCGCGCCGCCTTCCGGCGTGTACTTGAACGCATTGCTAACCAGATTGGTTAACACCTGCCCCACACGGATGCGGTCTGACCACATGGCAGGCAGTTTGGGCGGAATGCTTAATTCAAGGGTCTGCTTCTTATCTTCTAGTTGACGTTTGAAAGTGCGGATGACTTCATCCACCAAATCGGCAGCTTGCGTAGCTTTGAACTCAAGGCGCAACCGTCCCGCTTCGATCTTGGAATTATCGTTGAGGTCCGAAACCAGCGTGGACATACGCTCGACGTTCGATTTAATGGTGCCGAGGAAGTTCGTCTGCATTTCAGTGATCTGACCTACAGCCCCGCTTGCCAGAAGCTCGGTATAACCTTTGATAGAGGTCATGGGATTCTTAAGTTCGTGCGCCACAAAGGAAACAAAGTCACTCTTGGCGAGATTGGCGCGCTGCACTTCGCTATACAATTGGGCGTTCGAGATCGCGATCGCAGCATGGTCGGTAAGACGGGTGAGGAAGTCAATATCGACTTGTGAACCGCTGGTACTTTCCAGATATAACAAACCAATAACGGTCGTTTCGCGGCGGATGGGAATAACCATCTGCGTTTGCGACGCCAACAGCAATTTATTCTTCGAGGCTTCCACTGCCACTTCTACATTTTGCGGCAAACCAGTTTCTACAGCCGCCTTCATGGAGGGCAGTTCGATCTTCATCACTTGGTCGGGCCAGGATTCCATTTGTTCATCCAAGCCTTGTTGAGACATGACACGTAATTGGGTTTCTTCAAGAATACCGATCAACCCGGCTTCCGCACCTGATTGACGCAACGCCCAATCAAGTGTGATGCGCATGGCACGGTCCATTTCGAGGCTGGCGTTCAATTCTCGGTCAATGCGCTGCATGACAGAGAGCTCTTCCACACGGCTGGCGAGTTCCTGATCGGTAAGGGTGTACAAACGGGCATTTTCAATGGCAACCGCAGCCTGACCTGCAAACGCGGTCAATAATGTCTGGTCGTTCTGCACAAAGGGCAGACCATCACGGCGGTTGATGACCTCCACGACACCAATGACACGGTCTTTGGCTTGAAGTGGAACCGCCAATAAAGAACGGCTCACAAACCCTGTTTGCTGGTCGACCCCATTGAAACGGTTAGAAGTTTGTTCTTCGTTCTCGATGACAGGTTTTCTGGTTTCAACCGCACGACCTACAATACCAGTACCGCGAGCTAGGCGCTTCCCGATCAGGTTACTTGCCACAGGTCCTACCGTTACCCGGAAGACGAGTTCATCGGTCTGATCATCTACAAGCAAGAGACTACCCGCTTCGCAGTTCAAGATGCCTACAGCGTTCTCCAAGATGTTCTGCAAAAGCGGATTCAATTCAAGCGTTGAAGTCAATTGACGCGTGATCTCGTTCAAGGTCGTCAATTGATGCGCGCGTTCCTGTGTCTCTTTTAGTAATCGTGCTTTAACAATTGCGCCTGCGGTCTGGTCTGCAATGGCTTGCAATAGATCCACTTGAGCGCGGGTATAGATCGTGGAACCGTCTCGGCTGCCAACACTCAGCGCACCGATCGACTCTGCGCCTGCGTTGAGCGGTACACCGATCCAGGCAAAGATGTTTTCAATGGTCGGAGTATGGTTTCGTGCCTGACATTCCCGAATGTAATCCTGTGTAATGACTGGGCGGCTTTTGCGGATCACATCTGGAGATAAACCGACATTGGCTGCGAATGGCTGATTCTCGCGCTCATGAATACGCTCATTATTTTCGAGACAGAAACCGTAATAGTAGTAATCGCTGTCCTTGTCGTAAAGAGTGATGTGGAAATGCGAGGTTGGCACGATCTGTGCTGTTTGGGCATAGATCAATTCCAAAACGTCATCAAAGGTCAGGGTCACGTTGACGCCTTGCGAGACGCGAGTAAGCGCGTTCATTTCCTGAATTCGACGCTCCAAGTGCGCAACGGTCTGCACCCGTTCGATCGCAACCGATGACTGGTCACAAATATTTTCAAGGAAGCGTAAATCACTTGGCGTATATGGCTGATTCGTAAGGCGCGGACCCAATGCCAGCCAGCCATTGGGTTTATCCTTACCGGGGAAAACAATGAACAAACGGGCGCCTAAAAGTGCAATGCGTGATTGTTCAGATTTCAAAACATCCGGAAGGTCTGTGATGTTATCCAGATACAAGGGCAGATGTTCTTGTTTGAAATAAGCCACCAACGGACTTGTAGAGGTGAATCGGATATCCGTGGTGGAACGCCGTCCATCGCCGGGAGAGGCGACGAAAAAGTCGTTGAGGGAATCATAGGTAAAGATGTGGATCTGGTCTGGAGCGAGGGTTGAGGCGATCTGGTCACGCAGGAGTGAACTGATGGCGTTCAAGTCCAAGGCGGTGGTCAGTCTGTGAGAAAAATCCTCCAACTGTTCTGCCACAACCCGTGAACCTCGAAAGAAAAGCACATCTGCAAGATTTTGTAAACGAGTGCGCAGCGGCTCCAACACGAGAGCGAGCACCAAAATGAACAAACCTGCAAGATAATTTTCGGGTAAGGCATTGCCAAATAAGAAACCTGCTCCCGCTGACACGATTGCATACCCCAGAGTCACAACAACCGTCAGCAGTGAGTACATAGCACCCTGACGAGCAAGATCATCGGTCCGCAAGAAGCGGAAACGCATGATGTTATACCCCATGACCATGGGGAAGATCACCACCGGCAAGAAAAGCCAGGGTGAAAA
>JBEBCV010000463.1:0-3851 GCA_041157505.1 Chloroflexota bacterium
GCAAAAATGTAAAGCCAGACCATTACGGCGCGGTTTTGGGTTTTTGGCATATGATTTCTCCAATTAGAATTGGCGGGATTATAGCATTCGGGTCTTAAGCCTCCGTTAGAACTTTTGTCACAATTGTTTTGATAATTTGTCACGCTGAAAAGAAAAAAAACAGCGTGGAGTTCAACTCCACGCTGTTTATCTTTTGGTGCTAACCGTTCTGCATCTGGTTTAGCAACGCTCGATAGTCCTGTACGTTTGGCGGGTTCATCAAAACGATCTGGTTGATGACTTCCATGGCGCCTTGTCGGTCGCCCTTTTCGAGCAGGGCTTCGCCTAACTGGTCGAGAATCGGAATGGCGTCAGCCATCCGTCCGGAACGATGCAGAAGGGCGGCAAGTGTCCGTTTGATCAAAGGCTGTTCTTCATGGTCGCGAGCCAGGTCTTCGAGGAAGGTGACCGCCAGCTCTTGTTTATTCTGGCTTTCAAGATGAGTGATGTAGGTTTCAAGCTCACTAAAAGCGCGGTCTTGTTGACCCATGCGCATGTTCAATTCAATGAGTTGTTTACGAGAGGCATCGTCATCAGGAATGAGAGTACGGATCTGTTCATACACGCGCAGGGCTTGTTTCCAATCCAGGCGCTGCATATCGATATCTGCCATGCGTTGTAGGATATGAATGTTCCAGTCGCGGCTGGCATTGCCTTGTTGGACGAGCCGCAGGGCGTTGGTGTAGGTCTTGCGTGCCATATCCAGTTCGGCGAGGCGGTAGTAGATGGCAGCCAGTTCAAGATATTCCTGAATGGCATCGTCCACCTGTCCACGCGCCACAAGCTGGTCGATCAGACGGTTGCGTGCACCAAGGTCCATGGGTGAGATCTGGATGATGCGGCGCAAGAGTTTGCTGGCTTGCATCACTTCGCCGCGCACACTGTAGGAATGGGCCACAACGCTGAATTTGGCGATCGCATCGTTGGTGTGCCCTTCCTGCACGAGCAGGTCGCCCATGATAATGTGTAGCGGCAGGTAGGTGGGGGCGTGTTGAATGGCGTCGTAGGCTTCATCCATGGCGGAGCGCAGACTACCCATACGTGCCAGTTGATTAATGCGGTTCATGGACTCAAGCACTGAACTGGACTGCACTTGCAGGATCATATCTGCCAATGGGGCAGCCATGTCGCCGTCTTGTTTTGGCATTTGATCGCGGGTCTTGTGAAGCTGTTCGCGCCAATCTGCCCGCAAAAGCAGACCATTGATGTTATCGCAAACTTTGCGGAGAACTGTTTCATCCATTTGTTGTTGATAGGATTCGATCAACGGTTCATATTGTTGGCGAATGTCATCAGCCTGGTCTGGAGCAATGGTGGCTGCATCGGCGAATTTCAAAGCTTCGAGATATTCGGTTGTGGCGCTGCGAAAATCACTTTTCTTTACCAGCATTTGCCCGAGCATGAGGCGGGATGCCAACCCATAATCAACGTGCTTGACCGAGTTCTGTAAAAAGCGTTGGGCGCTTTCGTAGCGTCCATCTTTGAAGCGTAAATACCCAAGGTTGAAGGAAAGGGAAGAACTATTAAACCCGGCATTGAGTGCGGCTTCAAATTCTTCGGCAGCCATGTTGTCTTTGCCTTTGGATTGCGCATCAATGGCTTGACCAAGGTGTAGGATGATCTTCAGTTGTTCAGATTGAGAGGAAAGTGATCCTGTGCCGCGCATAATGGCAGAGATGCCTTTGCGGTCTTGGGCGGCGGGGCTGCTTTCGTCGGAGAAATCGAAGAGGACTTCTGCCAGCTGAGTCAAAGCTTTTTGACGGGCTTCCGCGATCGGGTCCAGCCCTGAGGCGGCTTTTTTCGTCGGCTCTTGCAACTGCTTGACCTGCGCCATACGGATCGGTCCCGTCCCGCCTTTGGCGCGAATCGGTTTCGGCAGGAGTTGACCGGTCCTTAATAACGTTTGAGCTTGTTTTACTTCCACGCTGTTCGGAACAAGCGATTGGGCTTTGTTCACCATCTCTTGTGTTTTTTCGGGGTTGCCTGCGCGCTGCAAGATACTGGCAATGGCGAGATATTCCATTGCGGCTTGTTGACCATGCCCCAATCGTTCATGAACCTGCGCGAGACGTGAGTGGGCAATGGCATGTTCTGGGTTGATGCTGGTAACGTGCACCCAGTTTTCCAGTGCCTTATCGGTATCGCGTTGCTTGAGGAAGAGGTCGCCCGCCCGGACGGCTGCTTCGGTTGCGGTTTTTAGGTCACCCACGCGTTCAGAGAGTTGCGCCACTTTTTCCATCGGCATGGGGTCATCTGGCGAGACTTTGACGGCACGCATGTAGATCTGTAACGCTTCATCCACATTGTTGAGCTGGTACAGTGCCTGCCCAAGGCTGTTGAGCGCTTTGGGGTTATCGGGGAATTCTTCGAGGGCGCGGCGATATGCACCTGCAGCTTTGTTCCATTCCTGATCCCAGGCTGCGGAGTGTCCCTCGTTCATGGCTTTTTGAAAGATATTTTCTCGTCCGGGCATAGTGGTTATATTTTACTTTCAAAGGAAATTGGATATCTTAACAATCATGCAATTATAACCTTGAAGAAGACCCTAAAGGCTCTTGAACCTTTAGGGTCTTGGATTACTTTAGTACGGTCATTTCGCCCCAACTAATTCCGGCTCTTGCTTCTGTATCCAGCGGAATGCTCATTGGGTAGGCATTTGCCATCGTTTCTTGCACAACCTTGGCAGTCTCGTTGATCTCTTTCTTGGGCACTTCCAGTACCAATTCGTCATGTACTTGTAAAAGCATCTTGGCGCTCAAGCCAGCATTCTTCAATGCTGGTGGGATCTTCAACATCGCGATCTTCATGATGTCTGCCGCCGTACCTTGGATGGGGGCGTTGATGGCTTCGCGTTCTTCGCGGTTCTTTAACTGGACATTGGTCTTGGTCTGCAATGCCGGGAAGTATCGCCTACGCCCAAGCAGGGTTTCGACGTATCCGATCTCTGCAGCATCTCTGCGAATGCCATCGAGATATTTTTTGATGCCGGGGAATTTCTTGAAATAGGCTTTGACGAAGTCTTCAGACTCGGCAAGAGTGAGCCCGGTGGAATGCATCAACCCAAATGCAGACATGCCGTAAATCAAGCCAAAGTTGATCGCCTTGGCATGCCGACGCATATCCTTGGTTACGTCATCCAGCGGAATATCGTACACTGCCGCGGCTGTGGTGGCGTGGATATCTTCTCCCGCACGAAAGGCAGCCAGCATGGCTTCATCTTGCGCCATGTGTGCCACAATGCGAAGTTCGATCTGCGAGTAATCAACCGATAGCAGCAGGTTGCCTTTATCCGCAATAAAGCCATTTCGTACCCTTCGACCCGTCTCTGTGCGGATGGGGATGTTCTGCAAGTTCGGATTGTTGGACGAGAGACGCCCCGTCACTGCACCAATCTGGCTGTATGAAGTGTGAACTCTGCCAGTGTTTGCATCCACGGCAGCGGGGAGGGCATCTACATAGGTGGATTTCAACTTCGAGAGTTCGCGATGTTCGAGGATGAAGTCCAACACGGGGTGCTGTCCGCGCATCGAGTCGAGCACATCGGCTGAGGTGGAGTAAAAGCCTGTGGTTGTTTTGCGTCCCTTGTCGGGCGGTTCGAGGCGCAAGTGATTGAACAGCACATCCGAAAGCTGCTGCGGCGAGTTGATATTGAAGGTCTTGCCAACGTGACCAAAGATTTCCTTTTCGATCTCGCTCAGACGCGCCGCTAACTCTTTAGACATTTCACCAAAGAACTTGGTGTCTATCAACGCACCAGTCATTTCCATTTCAGCGAGAACGGCAGTGAGCGGCATATCGATCTCGTCCAGGAT
>JBEBCV010000464.1:0-7512 GCA_041157505.1 Chloroflexota bacterium
TCGGTTGAGACTATCGCCGCGCAGCCAATAGGAGAGATGAGCGCCGGTTTCAGATTTGAACATTTGCCAACGAGTTTCCCCATAGCCCATCCCAGACTTGATAGAAATGGTGAAAGCCCCAAAGGGGGTTTGGACTTGTGGGTTTGCTCGCATATGTTCTTGCATTTGGACTAATGCTGCCAGGCAGCGTTTGGTTTCTAAACCGGGTTCGGTAGTATCCTCTGGGAAGACGGCATTGAAGGCATCACCTGCATACCCGATAACAAAACCACCTTGTTCATACACAGCATTGACCAAGGGTTCAAAGATAAGGCGCATCAAGTCTGCCAATGCCTCAGCACCTCGTTGTCCGTGAACGGATAATGCGTCGGTCATTTTCGAAAAACCTGAAATATCCACAAAAATAGCTGCACTCTGAAAAGAGCCGCTCATTTCGTTGTTTTTATATTTTTCGATAATGAAGTTTGGTACAAGTCGACGGACGTTTGGCATATTTTTTCCCTTTTCTCAATTTGATTTTAGCATGAGGGAATGGTGAGTGGGAGAGTTTGTGAATATCGGGGTTTCACAATAATTTGTTCCACCTGAGTTAAAGAAAGTGTCTGTATTGTAGTTGTTGATATTACGAATTTCCTTAAGTTAGATGAATTTGCATCAAAATACATCTAACTCTTGACTTGTTTACAAATAATAAACACCCCAAATCTATTGATTCGGAGTGTTTTTAGGTTTTAACTTTTTTGAAGTGTCAATTAATTGAATTGCGAATCAGGTTATTTTGTTGCAATCATTTTCAGGATATTATCTGCAATCAATATCGAAGATGACCTTGTAAGGTGCCCATAGTCCCATGCAAAAGGTTCGAACTCATCTTTCACCTTGACAGATGAAAGGCATTCCTTATTTTCACAAAACATGTCAAGGATTGATATGAAATAAGACTGGTTGTCATTAGCAACTTGGCTCACGATCGTATCTGCAGATTGAATATCATCATATTTGTTGGAGTATACATAGGCTCCATCGCTCAGCTTCACGTGCAAACTCAGCATTATTTTTGGCAAGGAGGGTTTCCATTGTGGGACACCACCTATTAGCAATACTTGTGTATTGGGAGAAATATTTCGGATCTGTGTAACTGAAGTGCTTAATTCTCGCGATAGCCCATCCGTGTCATCCAATTCACCGATCCAGTCGGCGTGCAATAAGACATAACCGGGTTTTAGTTCGTTGATTTTGTTCAAGATAAAGTTGTTGACTTCCTGACAACGACGCCCTTCTCCATTGACATCAATTAGAGGACGGCACCCTGCTGAAGTCAATTGGATCATGTTAGGGTGAAGCTCTCTAAAACCATAAGAAAGCGCTGCGGCGTGCGAGTCGCCCCAGATAAAGATGGTATCGTCATCTACAACGGATAGGTAACAGCTTTCTGAAAAATCAACGCTAGTTTGTTCGGGTGTGAGTTGACAAGTCCCCTTGCGATAGATCTCATTAAAATCATAGTCGTCATACGCCATGATCTGTTTTTGCTCATTAGTAATGCGGTTTTCGAATCCTTCGGTACGAACACCCACTAGCCCGATGGAAATGAAGGCAAAAGAACTAAAGAGACCGAACAAAAATACAGAAGTTCGGCTGATCTTGGTTTTATCCCGAAAGTAACCTTCTACAAATCGCCAACTTAAGTAGGCAAGAAGGAATGAAAGAATTATCTGTAATGAAAAGTCGAAACCGACCGGGTCGATTAAGCTTTGAAGCCGTGTAAACGCAAATAAGGGCTGATGCCATAAATAGGCACTGTAACTGATCAGCCCAATGGTAACAAGTGGTTTAGTGCTTAAGAGCCGTCCAGTTATTGTTTCGGAAGTTGAAAAAAATACGATCAGTCCTGTACCAAGGGTGGGAACCAATGCATAAAAGCTTGGGAATGGCGTGTTTGCATCAAAAAAGAAAACTGAATATCCGATCATGGTAAGTCCAAGGATTGCCATGATGTTGCTTAAGAATGTATTCGATATTAAATTATTCACAATCTTAAGTTTGTACAGGAAAATAAAAGCTAAGACAGCCCCGATCGCAATTTCCCAAGCTCGTGTAGGGAGTAGATAAAATGATGCGGATGGTTTGTTATATGCACCCCATTGAGCTACAGCAAGGCTGAGAATAGCAACTAACATGAAAGAAGCAAATATCCATCGCTTACGAAAACGCCACATAAACATTAGAAAGAGGGGGAAGATCAAGTAGTACTGCTCTTCAACTGCCAAACTCCATGTATGCAAAAGCGGTTTTATATCACTACTGGTTTCCCAATATCCAGATGTCTGCCAAAACAAAATATTAGAAGAGAAAGTTGAAACAGCAACTAGGCTTCGAGCAAAGTCTTCCATATCAACTGGAAGGAGACGAAACCAGGCGTATATTAGAGAAACTGTCAAAACAAGAACTAGAGCAGGAAGGATGCGTCTTACTCTTCGCTCATAAAAATTAACCAGCGAGAAGTGCCCTTTATCCAGTTCGGTGAGAATGATAGTTGTGATTAAGTATCCGCTGATGACAAAAAAAATATCCACCCCAACGAACCCACCGCTAAAAGTTTCAAATCCTGCGTGGAATAAGATAACGACGATAACAGCAATCCCACGAAGCCCATCAATGTCTGCTCGATATTTCATGAATCCCTCATGCTAAGATCCGTTATTACTTTTATTAACTACTCGAACTCGATCTCGATCTCTTCGTCGTCTTTCCAATCCTCACTGCGTTCAAATTCGATATCCCCAAATAATACATCTTGCTTCGCAGTCACGCGATACCGCTTGACCAATTCCAAAAGCGCTAGGAAGGTAACAACGATTTCCACGCGGGTGGCTTTGTCGGTGATAAGCCCGCTGAAGGTCATACGCTGAATATTCCTCAACGTCTTGGTGATATAGTCGATCTTTTCACGAATGGTTACTTTAGGCGCGGTGATAACCGTCCCTAGAGGTTTCTTCTCTTGCCCCTTTGAAAAAGCCGACTCAGCAGCAGCCAACAGCTTTTCCAAGGTCAGGTTGGAAAGATCCAGTTTTGGTTCCACTTTTGGAGGCGGTGCAACGCGCAGAAACGTCCGCAGATTTTTCATCTGGCGTTCTTCCATCCAAACAGCAATTTCTTTATATCGCTTGTAAAGTTTCAACTGCTCCACGAGCGACTCGCCTGGATCTTCTTCACCAGCCTCACGTTCAGGTGGTCTTGGCAGCAGAGCTTCAGACTTGATCTGTACCAGTTTTGTGGCAATCACCAAAAAAGATGAAATTTCATCCGGCTTTTGTTGTTCCACGTTGCGGAGATGCTCAAGGTATTGATCTGTTACTGAAGCAAGCGAAACAGTTGTAATATACAATTCGGCGCGTTCGATCAGGCTCAATAAAAGATCGAGCGGACCCTCATAAACCGAGGTCTGAACCTTATACGTGCCGAGTTGATTACCGAGAAATCCATCCATAAGGATGCGAATTATATCCTAAGTTCAAATTGATACAGACCATTGGCAAAGTATGTTTTTCATGTTCAGCGGAGCTCAATATTTTCAAGACTATCCCTGATATGAAAGGCGGTATAATCTTTGCCATGTCCAAACTAACTCATCTTGATGAACAGGGTCGCGCCAAAATGGTTGATGTCAGCCACAAACCTGACACCACACGCGTCGCAACTGCCCGCGGCGAAATTCACATGACAATGGCAACATTGGATCTGATCCGTGCCGGGCAGATCAAAAAAGGTGATGTGTTGACCGTTGCACAAATCGCAGGCATCACCGCTACAAAACGGACCTCAGATCTGATTCCGTTATGTCATCCTCTCTCGATTTCCAAAGTGGATGTCGACCTCGAACTGGATGACTCGCTCCCAGGGATTGTCATCACTGCTACTGTAAAAGTAACAGGAAAAACGGGTGTCGAGATGGAAGCGTTAACTGCGGTTTCTGTTGCTGCACTGACGGTTTATGATATGACGAAAGCCGCCGAAAAAACCATGAAGATACAGAATATCCGACTCATCGAAAAACATGGTGGTATGAGCGGTGATGTAATTAATGAACCGTGAAGTCTGAAACATGAATTACTCCTCCATCAATATCCAGGATAAATTTTCCAAATTTACTGACCATTGGGCTCCGAAGATCATTGCCCAACTTAATGACTATCACCTTAAACTTGCTAAAGTTCAGGGCGAATTTGTCTGGCATGACCATCCTGAAACAGATGAAGTTTTTATCGTCATTAAAGGGCATCTAGATATTCTCTTCCGTGATGGAAAGGTTTCCCTGGTTGAAGGCGAGATGTTTGTTGTTCCCAAAGGCTTGGAACATAAACCGGTTGCTAAGCAGGAATGTCACATCCTTTTGATCGAACCTGCCGGTTTGGTTAACACGGGTAATGCCGCCAACTCCGAGTTGACCGCACCAAATGATGTATGGATCTAAAATAATTAGGTTGATGAACCATATTCAACTTATAAAAGGAATTAAATGAATCACATTAAACTCTTATTCTTCGCAACCATCCGTGATCGGGCAGGCATGAAAACAATGGAACTGGACATTCCGGTTGACATGACCATCCTGCAGCTAAAGGAAAAGCTGGGTATGGATTATCCCAACCTAAAAGAGTCCATGAAATCTGTACTCATTACTATCAATCGTGAATATGCTTTTGATGAAGCGGTGGTACCTGCCAATGCTGAAATCGCTCTCTTTCCACCTGTCTCTGGAGGCTGATCTTTATGCAATCTTCGAATTTTCCAACCATCTATTCCATCACAGAGTCTGAAATCGATTTGAATGATCTGCTTGCAAAGATTACGCTCACGTCCACTGGGGCAGCGGCGATCTTCACTGGCATGGTGCGCGGAGTCACGTCACGTGGCGATGCGCATGAAACAGAGTACCTCGAATATGAGTCTTACATCCCTATGGCAGAAGCCAAGATGAAACAGGTTGCAGACGAGATTCGCGAGAAGTGGTCTGTGGTGGAGGGTATTGCCATTGTTCAACGCATCGGCAAGTTGTATCCGAAAACCCCGACAGTTCTCATTGCTTGTACAGCTGCTCATCGTGACACCGGAGTATTTGATGCAGCTCGTTATGGGATTGACCGACTTAAAGAGATAGTCCCCGTTTGGAAAAAAGAAGTTGGACCAGATGGACAGGAATGGGTTGAAGGTGATTACATCCCCAAGCCTGGGGAATGATAAGAGCTGGGATAACCCTATCGCAATAAATCATGTATTTACATACCCAACGATTGCTCATTCGCAATTTCAGCATGTCTGATCTTGAGTCGTTCTTAGCTTATCGTAACGACCCTGAAGTGGCAAAATATCAAAGCTGGTCTGTGCCTTATGCTCGGGAAAAAGGTGAAGACTTGATCTGTGAAATGTGTGATTTGCATGCCCCCAAGCAGGGAGATTGGCTACAACTTGCGCTCGAGTTGAAGGAAACCGGCGCGCATATTGGAGACGTCGTCTTTGGCGTAAAACAAGACGATATTCGTCAATGTTCGATCGGATTTACCATCGCCTCTGCCTACCAGAAGAACGGATATGCTACTGAAGCCGTCACCGCTCTGTTAGATTATCTCTTCGAAGATGTAGATATGCACCGTGTAATTGCTGATTGCGATACGGAAAATGTTGGTTCGTGGAAAACTCTTGAAAAACTTGGCTTCCGCCGTGAAGCGCATTATGTGGAGAGTTTTCTGCAAAGCGGCGAATACCGTAGTGAATACTTTTATGGCATGCTTCAGCGCGAATGGCGTGCTAAAGCAGCGTTTCGCAATTGTTGAACTTGATTACGATCCGTAAAGCGACACTTGAAGATGCTTCTGCCATAGCCACTGTCCATGTGGCGGCGTGGAAAGAGGCGTACCGCGGCATTGTGGCTGACGAAGTGTTGAATAACCTGTCCATACAGCGGCGGACGGAGCAGTGGGTCAACTCCCTTTCCGATGAAACACATGCCTATCACCAAGCGTTTGTGGCAGAGGAAAATGGTCAGGTAGTTGGTTTTTCAAATTTCGGCGCCCCTCAAATAAAAGACTCAGGTTTTGATGGCGAATTGTTTGCGATCTATGTCTTGAAGGCTTCTCACAAAATGGGGGTTGGCAGGATGTTGGTGCAAGCAGTTGTCAACGGATTTCGTGAAATGCGGAGTAGATCCATGATGGTTTGGGTTTTGAAGGACAACCCAGCTCGTGGATTTTATGAGCGTTTGGGCGGCAAATATTTGTATGAAAAACCAATCCAGATCGGTGCGGAAGAGTTGATGGAAGTTGCATATGGGTGGCGGGATCTGAGCAGGTTTCCAGGGTAGGGTGGTGTTGAAGAGGGCTGGCAGGTAGGGGCGGGGGATGAAGCGGAGCGTCACGATTTTGAAAATCCCGTGTTCTTATTATCGCTATATTTCAACTTTTTATCGTCGGAGGCGAGATGCAGGAACGTATCGTGATTACAGGCATGGGGACCGTGAGCCCACTCGGTTTGAATGTGACAGAATCGTGGTCAAACGCGGCAGCGGGGGTGTCTGGCGTGGCGCCGATCAAGCAATTTGATTCGCACGCAGCGAATTTGCAGGTACATATTGCGGCAGAAGTGAAGAACTTCAAGCCGGAGGATTTTATGGATGCGCGTGAGGCGCGTCGTCGTGACCGCTTTGAGCAGTTTGCCATTGCCGCTTCAAAGGAAGCGCTTTTCAGTTCTGGTCTTGAAGTCACGGATAAAAATGCCGGACGCATTGGCATCATTATTTCGTCTGCCATTGGGGGGTTACATTCTTTACAGGAAGCGACCCTTACAAACTACAAAGATGGTCCGCGTAAGGTCAGCCCGTTCATGATTCCGATGTTGATGGCAAATGGCGGCGCGGGTATGGCTGCCATTGAGTTTGGCATCAAAGGACCCTGTTTCTCCGTGGCATCCGCTTGTGCCTCTGGTGCGGATGGAATTGGTACGGCATTGATGATGTTACGCACTGGCATGATCGATGCGGCACTGGCAGGAGCCTCGGAAGCGACAATTACATCTACCGGTGTGGCAGCGTTCGATCGTGTAGGTGCCATGTCTCGTCGCAATGATGATTATTCGATGACACCACAACCTTTCGACAAAAATCGAGATGGCTTGGTGATGGGTGAAGGTGCGGCGGTGTTGGTGCTTGAGCGTGAGTCAGATGCCAAGGCGCGTGGCGCGAATATTCTCGCTGAATTGGCAGGCTACGGCGCAACGGCTGATGCCTTCCATGTGACGGCTCCGCATGAGCATGGTGCTGGTGGCGCAGCGGCTATTCGTATGGCGTTGGAATCTGCTAGGGCGAATGTTGATGAAGTTGGTTACATCAATGCTCACGGAACGGGTACATCTTTGAATGATCAGGCAGAGACCCGCGCAGTTAAGGCGGCGTTTGGCGAGTTGGCGTATAAAGTGCCGATCTCATCCACAAAATCTATGACTGGGCATATGATGGGC
>JBEBCV010000465.1:0-7416 GCA_041157505.1 Chloroflexota bacterium
GAAAAACACGGCATCAACGTCGTTGAAACCGATCTTGGTGAATACATTGTGCAGCTGCGCAAAGAAAAGCCGAGTCACATCATCACCCCGGCGGCTCATCTCAAGAAAGAACAAGTCGCGCTGCTCTTCCACGAAGAACTTGGTATTCCTTACACTGAAGATATTCCCACTCTCACTGCCACTGCCCGCAAAGTTCTGCGTGAAGTTTTCCTCACTGCCGATATCGGCTTAAGCGGAGTTAACTTTGGTGTGGCAGAGACAGGCGGCATTTGCATTGTCACAAATGAAGGCAACGGGCGAATGGTCACATCCATTCCAAAGACGCACATTGCTTTGATGGGTATGGAACGTCTCGCACCCACTCTCGATGATCTTGCGCTGTTGCTTTCCCTCCTTCCGCGTTCAGCCACCGGGCAAAAGCTCACGGTCTATTCTCAACTCATCCACAAACCCATGCCAGGACAAACCCGTCACATCATTTTGCTCGATAACGGGCGAACCCGTGTCCGCAATTCGCCATTGAAAGAGTCGCTGTATTGCATTCGCTGCGGTGCATGCCTGAACGCCTGCCCGGTCTTTCGTGAACTGAGCGGACACGCCTACATCGGACGTGACCTTGCCATTGCGCCATATCCTGGTCCGATCGGAAGTGTCATTTCGCCGGGGCTGTTTGGCGAGAATTATTTTCAACTTGCCCAAGCCTCGTCACTTTGCGGCGCATGCAAAGAAGCCTGTCCTGTGGATATTGACCTGCCGAAGCTGCTAACGAGGGTGAGAGCAGGAGAAGTGGATAAAGAAAGAGGAAAGAAAAAAGACGGGGCGGGCTTGACCTGGTCTACAAAATTTTTCTTAAAGCTATACACCCGCCTCGCGACTCAGCCGAAGCTGTTTGCCCTCTCTCAAAAATTCGCTTCACTGGGAACGCATCTCCTCTCCCCCCGCTCGCAGTGGATGCATCTGCCCGCGTTCACGGGTTGGGGCTACAGCAAGGACATGCCAAGGTTTGCAGGGAAGACGTTTCGGAGTCAGTGGAAAGGGAATCGGGAGTTGGGAATCGGAAAACCTTCCAATCAACATGACAACCAAAACGAGACTATACCCGAACCAACTCCCAATGTACCAATCCCCGATTCCCGCCTTGAGCGTTTCACCGTCGAACTCAGCGCCCTTTCCGGCAATGTCTATCAAACGAACAATCCGACTCAATCGATCATCGAATATCTACTATCGAAGAACATCAAACGCATCTACCTACAACCCAACATCCTCAACGAATCCCTCTTGCGCCAGGCAGGCATCGACTTCACGCACGAACCCGACCCGACTCTCACAGTCTGTGTGACAAAGGCTTGGGCGGGGCTGGCAGATACCGGGTCCGTTTTGGAGGCGGATGATGAACTGCTTGGGTCGCTGCTTCCAGAAATCCATCTCACCGTCTTGCAATCCAGCGACATCCTGCCATCCCTGCCAGATGCAATGGACCTCGTCAAAGGCAAGAACACTGTCTTCATCACCGGACCTTCTCGCACTGCCGATATTGAGATGACGCTGACAATTGGTGTGCATGGTCCCAAGGAAATTCACGTTTTCGTTGACGATTCAAAACGCGGGTGATACAATCCCGCACGCTTCTTTCCAGAGTCAGTGAAGCGTGCGAGACAATCTCGCCTGCTTACCAGACATGCCCCCATCGTCTAGTGGCCCAGGACGAGGCCCTCTCAAGGCCTAAACCGGGATTCGAATTCCCGTGGGGGCACACAAACAGCCACCATTTTGGTGGCTGTTCCATTTTGGAGACCCATGCAAACATCAAACTCTTCACGCGGTTTTATCATTGCGCTGATCGCCACCGTCATCTGGTCCACAACTGGTCCGCTCATTAGTTATCTAAGCAAAACTTATTCCCTGCCCTCGCTGGTGCTGGCCTTCTGGCGCGACCTGTTCGTGGCGTTTGGTATGTTCGTCGGTTTGTTGATCTTCAGCCGAAAACTATTCGCATTGGACCGCAAGCATTGGGGATTCATGGTCTTGTATGGTTTCTCGCTGGCGGTCTTCAATTCGATGTGGACCTTCTCGGTTCAATACAACGGGGCGGCTGTTGCCACCGTCCTAGCCTTTTCTTCACCCGCAATGACAGCTGTGCTAAGTTACCTCATCTTCAAAGAACGCTTCAACGGCATCAAGATCATTTCGATCGCCTTGAGCTTCATCGGTACCATTTTGGTGGCAGGCGCCGCCGACCCCGCCGCATGGAAGTTAAATCCGTTGGGCATTATTTTCGGCTTGCTAACAGGTCTGATGTTTGCCGTCTACAACCTGCAAGGCAAAGCTGCCGGAGATCGTCACATCGATTCATGGACTGCACTCTTATACAGCTTTGCTTCTGCCACGTTCTTCTTATTCTTCTTCACCATCGCCAGTGACTTGTTCATCACAAAACAACCTGTGTTCTCTGACTTAATGTGGCTGGGCAACTCACTGCCCGGCTGGGGCTTGCTATTCTTTCTCGGTGTTGCCCCCACCCTTGGCGGGTTTGGCTTATACACACTAAGCATTCGCTATCTGTCGCCAACGATATCAAATCTGGTCGCCACCCTCGAACCTGTCTTCACTGCAGTGTGGTCGTATATCTTCTTGAGCGAGTTGATGACGGGTGTTCAACTTGGCGGAAGTTTATTACTTTTGCTTGGAGTCATCTTATTGAGAACAGCAGATCGGAATTAAATAAAAAGAGGTCACCAAATTGGTGACCTCTTTTTATTATGGACGTCCTTGCCCATTCCCGTCGTTGTCGCGACCACCGTTACGTGGAGGTCTGCCATTGGGTGGCGGACCCTGCGGCGGTTGATTCCCATTACGCGGACCATCATGGTCATTGGATGAAAGAGTTTGATCTTGCGTGGTTTCTGACAATTCGACCATTACCGTTGATGCGTTTAAGAAAAATACATTTTCCTGTAATTTGGTAATGTCGGTATTACGGCGGATGATATCTGCCAGGGTGGTGTTTTCGATCTGTTGCACCAGGCGATTGGGCAAAGAATACTGATACCAAAAACGATCACCGGCTCGCAAGCGGACGAATTGATCGACAAGGATCGCTGTGAACGTCTCGCCCATGCTGGAGTCAGGTAAATGATCTTCTGCCAAGCCGCCGATCCACAAGTCAATGTTATCCACGCTGCCATATGTGGATGCCAGTTTTGCCTGCAATGCCGGGTCGGAGGTGATCTGGTCAAAGCTGGTGATGCGCTCCAAACCGTAGGCTTCACGGACGGTGTTGTAATCTGCCAAGCCATGGTCACGTCCGCGCTGGATGTTGAGTGAGGCGAGGTCAAAGCCGCCTTGTCCCGGTTCACCGAACAGGAAGTTACGGACATCGTCCACGACGATGGGGTCGATCTCTTGCGCGTTGTCTGAAGCAAGATATTTCAGGAGGGGATCAATGTCCGTTTCGTAGAGCACGACCGGGTTAAAGAATGAGTCGCGCAGTTCCATCGCTTCGAAAATTTCTTCTCCGTCGTTATCCAAAAATTCAATGTCATTACCTAACATGCTGTGACCAAAACGGAACGCCGCCGTGGAGAACTCATTGGCGATACCAGGATTTACATCTGCCTGATAGCCGCGATAATCGGGCATGGCGTTTTCACCGAGAATGGAAGGCAGGAACTCATCATAGGTGATCTTTTGAAGTTCCGCGATCACAACCTGGCGTGCGAATTGATACAGTTCTTCATCCGTCCAATCGGGGTGACGTTGCGCCGCCTCATCCGCGATGCGATTGTGTTCGCGGATGAACAAAATATGCAGGGATGATAATTCAGGGTTCTCATTGGCACGCACATCACCAGCAAGGAATAACTGTGCATCATCCACGCGATGAGCATCGTTGGCGTTCTCAAAGCCCTCGGTATTGAGGGGCATAAAATCATTCTCACTGACCTTCATCCGTCCACCAACAAACTCGCGCAAAGCTGCGGCACGTTCCGAGTCCACGCCGTAGATCTGTGAGCCATCTATGAACGCCGTGATAGCGTTGACCTGTTCACGCGGGTCGTCCGTGGATGCTCCCGTCGCCGGGTCATATTGAGAGCGTGAGAAGAAGATCGTCATTTCACCTGTGCTATTCGGGTCGAACCATTCATCACCGGCAGGAACGATCACAGGGAGTGATTCCTTTGGGTTGGCAGAACCGGTCAGGTCGATGTCATGATCGAGGAACTGCCCCCAGGCATAGACCATGGCTGTGAAGTCTCGGTCATTTACAATTCCATCTTCCGGGCTAGCAGAGAACGTATTGCTGATCACCCGCGGGCTGGGTCGGTCTGCACCAGCCGGGCTGCTAATACCATCGTCATAATCTGCAGGTGAGATGCGCAATAAGGGCGAGTTCACACTTCCCCACTCCGGGTTCGCAAGATTATTACCCGCGCCATCAAGCGGAATAACTTCCAAAGTCATTCCCCCAACATTCTCAGGAGGCGACTCAAAGTTCGCATCCTCCACCGAAGCATTCACCTGTTGCGGCATGACAGCCTGGCAACCTGTTGCGATCACACTGATCCCAATCAATAAATATTTGGCTATTTGTTTCATCTATACTCTCCTTCATCTCCTGGTTTTTATTTCTTTTCTGCATTGTACGGTTGTAAACAACTTGTAATCAGTGCGTAAAATCATTGATCGCGAAGAAGAATCATGCAAAAAACATAACGACCCATGACACGTGTCATGGGTCGTTATGTTTTAGATCAATTGATCATGGTTGTGTTGTAAGGGCTGCTTGTCCGTTCAGTTGAAGCTCTTCCACTGTCTTATGGAGGAGGTCCACCTGCGGGCATACATGCCAACTGTGTTGAGTTTGGCGGCGCGCCGCAGGTTCCGCTCACGGTTCCATTCGGGGTGCTGAATGAGCAGGATGCACCCACCGCCAAAGCGCTGCAGGCAGTGATCGCTTCCTGCGGAGGTTGCTGCCCTTGCCCACCCTGCACGCCTCCTGCCTGACCTGTGGGCTGAGTCTGCCCAGCAGGCTGTTGACCCTGTCCCTGACCTTGTTGTCCTTGCGGTCCACCCTCGCTAGATAAGGCGCGCACGGCAGGCGTACCGTGGAAACAACCAACCGTGTAAGGGAATTCATGGGTGGCATGGTAGTGATACATCTCCACCATCTGACCATCCCATTCGACTACATGTGTGTGTCCATGACAAGCATCAAGGTCTTCATTGGTGACTTCTGTGCCATCTTCGCCATAATAGCCATAAATTCCATATCCATCGAAGGCATATCCGACCAAAGAGGAATGTCCATTCGTTGAAGTGTCTTCAATACAATCACTCAGGCTATGGTAGTGGTAAAAACCATCTTTTTGAGGATGTCCATCACATTCATCTTGAACTTCATGTGCTACGGCATCTCGTCCTTCGGCATCGAATGCATTGAAAACAACGACACCAGAGAGGAGAATACCCACTTCGCCTCCTACACAGTTCGGTTGAGCAGCAGCTGATGGATTTGCTGGAACACTAAAATTAACAGATTGTTCCTGAATGGCGTTGGGGTTACGATCTACCGCATACGCATCATCACTGGATGAAACAGGGTAATTCCCCGTGGGATGATTCGGCAGGTCATTTCCAACAAAGACGCGTTGATCGCCCTGTATTGTGACTGTGAAAGAATGAGGCCAAGTGACAGAACCATCTACAACTGCCTTCTTGGTTGCGTCCCATGTGCCATCGCCATTCATCCATGAACCTGTACCTGTTGCACCGCCGCCATTGAACTGGGTTTGGCAGCTATATACATAACCAACCTGCGGGCTGGTGGAATATTTTCCGTCGCCAAGTTCAAGGCGGGTTAGGTCCACGTCTGAAGTATGAGGATGGTCGGAGTCTGTTTCTTCATGGGTTTGGCTCTCAGTTGCAGCAACGGGTTGAGATGAATCCGCTGCGGGCTGAGAATCTGTTACAGATGGGGCAGACCCGTTCGAGCTCGAAGAAAGAGGCGGAGGCGCGCACGCCGCCAGTCCCATACAGATGATCACAAATAATACGAATAATTTATTCCTGCTCACGTTAAATCTCCTGTGGTGGTTTGGTTATTGATATTGTACGGATGTAACCGCGAGGTAAAGAGTGCGTAAAATCACCTTTACCGTTATGGCAGCATGAGATGAATCACAACGACCCATGACAGGTGTCATGGGTCGTTGTGAAAGTGTGTTGCACCTAGCGGTTTATTTCCCAAATAAGACGTAAACCTTCGAGGGTAAGCCAGGGTGCGATGATGTCGATGACTTTGGTTTCGTGTGCAACCACTTCTGCCAACCCACCTGTTGCGACGACTTTCATGTCTTCGCCAAGTTCCGCTCGGAAGCGGGACACCATACCTTCAACCATGCTGACATACCCAAAGAGCAAGCCAGATTGCATGGCATGGACAGTGTTGCGACCAATAACAGAAGGCGGCACTTGCAGATCTATGCGCGGGAGTTTGGCAGCACGTGTATAAAGCGCTTCAGCAGCAAGATTGATACCAGCAGTGATCGCCCCACCCAAGTATTCGCCGTCCTTTGTGACGGCATTGAAGGTAGTAGCTGTGCCGAAATCCACCACGCAGGCGGGTCCTCCATAAAGCTTCATCACGGCAACTGCGTCACATACACGGTCTGCGCCAACTGCTTTTGGATCTTCATAGCGGATCTTGATGCCGGTCTTCACACCTGCATCCACCACGAGCGGCTCTTGTTTTAGATATTCACGACATGCCTGCACTACTCGCCCCGTCAGCGGCGGGACAACCGAGGCGAGAGCTATGCCTTTGATATCTTTGAGGGTTTTGCCTGCATTTTGCAACAAGCCCAGAAACTGCAAGCCATATTCATCGGGCATGCGGTTGTGGTCTGTGGCGAGACGCCAATGCGCGCCGAGTTTATCGCCTTCATACAAGCCAAGTGTCAGGTTGGTGTTGCCAATGTCGATGGTAAGTAACATGTCAACTCTCTTTTGATAAAAGTTCTTGCGGAGATTTCAGCCAGATGAACAGCCACAAAAATGCCAGTGGCAACACATGCAGGTACAAACGGTCTAATGAGGTATTCAAATGCCAGGTCAGGTCACGAGGGGTAAGGAGAAATATCCCAAAATATGCTGCCAATTGAAGAAGGACGATCACAGCAAGTGCCCATAAACCCGTAATGCGGTTCTTTGATTTACCTACAATGAGCATTGTCAAAATTATAAGTCCAATCATGCTGATGGGTGTATTCCCAAGATTCCAAAGCATGGGAATTGCAACACCAAAAATGATCTTATATCGCTCAATATCAAAAATCTTGTCAGCCAGCCCACCCTGTGCGGACATCAAGTCATTGGATGGGGCAAGGAAGAGTTTGAAGAGTGCAATGACTAACA
>JBEBCV010000466.1:0-3031 GCA_041157505.1 Chloroflexota bacterium
AAACGTAATATGGCAATTACGTTCTGCATTTTGGAAGCACGTAAATATTTAATGGGTTATGGCACGCAGGGGTCGGGACGCAATGAGGGAGCCAGTACGCCGTTGATCGCGCCATCTTTCATAAGGGCATTGAAAAAATCAGGTTGTTCGTTCAAATCCCATGTCCAAAAGATCCAGCCGTCAAATCCGTATTTACAAGATTCAACCTGCCAATCTACGAACGTTTGGGCGGCTGAAAAGATGGATGGGAAACGGGCGATCTCACCGCCGAACTCGCCCATAATGATCGGCTTTTGCTGCATGTTCTTCATGCCAAAATTTTCGAGATACTGTTTCAGAGTTAGTTCGAACCCGGGATAAGCATGCAGGTCTATAAAATCCAAATTGGATTGCCAAATGGCAGGCTCGGTCACAGCGATGCGAGGGTCACCGATGCGTGAGGGGTTGGGTCCTTGCGGGTGGAAAAAGCCAACACTGACCAATGCTGTGGGGTCCACTTCCAGAATTGCTTCGCGGATCGTATCCAACCAATAGATGTTGTTCTCTTCCATCATCTTTTGTTTGTCTGTCGCGCTGGACATATCATAGGTCTTTCCGTTGGCAGTAAGTACTTTTCCAGAGTTCAATGAGAGGGGCGGCTGGTCGCCATCGTAGAACATTTCGTTCCGCAATTGGTAGGAGAAGATATAGTCTGTTGGCGCACCCATTTGGATCAGCTCTTTGGCGAAATCTTGAAAGAAGACCTTGTTCGCCTCCAGCCCAGCTTTGGGTAAAAAATTTGCATTCATCAATGCGAATGTTGAGCAGCAATCGGCGCTTAGAATGGATCCATACTTACCCCCAGGAATCCAATCTAATGTGAAGATCACATACATTTCATTGGCTTCTGCATACTTGAGAAATTCCACGATGTTCTTCATGTAATCAGCGGAGAATCCGCCTGTGGGGGTTCCCATCGTATCTGGGCTAAGGAAGACACGCACTACGTTGTAACCGTCGTTGTGCATTTTTGAGAGGTCGCTGGAAACTTTCAGAGAATTGTATTGCCCCGGGTCGAACAATGCATGCCCAAATGTGGAAGAGCCGTCGATCTTTGTCTGGTTTGCCAGCCGCACATAGTTCATACCACGTGGTACGAATTTATCCCCTGTAAATCGATTGTAAAATTCGCCAACTCCGTTTTCCACAATGCGGATGTCGATATGATGTTCAGGGATGGGAAGCGAATCGATCGCGGGAGTGATCTCTGCTGGCAAGTCTACTTGCGGCGGTTCATTTGCCTCAACGACAATTGGCGGCTCCGAAGTGGAATCTCCTGGCAGGTTGCATGCGAGAATGAGGATAATCACCAAAATCATTGAAAAGACGATACGCTTTTTCATGACGGCTCCTCTCTGAATATACAAACACTATAGCACGCGCAAAAACAAATACAACCCCATAAAAAATCACCCGCGGAATTTTGCTCCACGGGTGATTTTTTTCTGCTTATTCTTCGCCTTGCTCATCCTGACGTTTTCTTGGCTTGGGCGGTTCGATGACCTTTTGCTTCCCAAGTGCAATGTCGAGGACATCGTCCATGTGTTTGACTGGGATGATCTTCATCTCAGATTTTGCCGTCTTTGGTAAATCGACCAAGTCTTTCATGTTCTTTTCCGGCAACATGACGGTCTTCAACCCGGCGCGATGTGCGGCGAGGACTTTCTCGCGAACACCGCCGATCGGCAAGACACGTCCGCGCAAGGTGATCTCGCCGGTCATACCGACGTGTTTGAACACAGGGCGTCCCGTCAGCGCAGAGATGATGGCCGTTGCCATCGTAATACCTGCTGATGGTCCATCCTTCGGAATACCGCCTTCAGGCATGTGGATGTGAATATCCATACGCTCAAAAATGTCCATGTCAATTTTCAGCACTGCTGCACGAGACTTGATATAGGTCATTGCGGCTTGAGCGGATTCCTGCATCACCTCCCCCATCTGACCGGTCATCTGCAAACCGCCTTTGCCTTCGGTGATGGCAACTTCGACAGCCATGATCTCGCCGCCGGTCTCCGTCCATGCCAGGCTGGTGGCGACACCCACTTCGTCGGTGCGTTCCGCTTCAGATGGAAATACCTGTTGAGGTCCAAGCAATTTCTCTATGATCTCGGCAGTGATAGCGGTGGGATACTTCTTCCCTTCCGCTTTCATACGCGCCACTTTGCGACACACACGACTGATCTCACGTTCCAATCCGCGCACGCCGGCTTCATAGGTGTATTCACGAATGATGCGCTGCAAGGCGGGTAGTTCAAAGGTCAAGCCAAGTTCGTCAATACCGTTCTCTTCGATCTGGCGCGGAATGAGATAGCGATTGGCGATCTCGATCTTTTCTTCTTCGATATAACCGGGGAACTCGATCACTTCCATGCGGTCTAACAAGGGTGCAGGGATGTTGCTCAGCGAGTTGGCAGTCGTCACGAACATCACCTTCGAGAGATCAAAGGGCAATTCGAGGTAGTGGTCGCTAAAGGCATAATTCTGTTCGGGGTCAAGCACTTCGAGCATCGCCGAGGCTGGGTCGCCACGGAAGTCAGAATACAACTTGTCAATTTCATCCAGCATGAAGAGCGGATTGGACGTCCCTGCCCGCTTCATGGTCTGAATGATACGTCCGGGCAATGCACCGATGTACGTGCGGCGATGTCCGCGAATTTCGGCTTCATCGCGCACGCCGCCCAACGACACCCGCACGAATTTACGCCCAAGCGAATCCGCAATGGAACGCCCAAGTGAGGTCTTGCCCACACCGGGAGGACCCACAAAACATAAAATCGGTTGTCGTTCTTTCTTTGGTTTCAACGAACGCACAGCGATATATTCCAGAATGCGTTCCTTGGCTTTCTTCAAGCCGAAGTGATCGCGTTCCAAGGTCTTGGCTGCGTTCTTTACATCGAGGTTATCCGCCGTAAGGTTATTCCACGGCAGGTCTAGAATCCAATCCACATAGGTGCGGATGATGCCGACTTCGGGCGCCATGGGCGGCATC
>JBEBCV010000467.1:0-2883 GCA_041157505.1 Chloroflexota bacterium
GTCAGTTGAGCAAGTTTGGAGAGAAGTGAATCCGCTAATGGGGCGATGGATAGTGCGAGGATGGGAATCAATGGCAAAGAGTAGTAATCGTGGGTGGAGATGTGAAAGTTAAAGTAAAAGCCAAAGAGGGCGTACCCAGCCCAAAGTCCAAGAAGGAAGCGGCGTTTTTTCTCGTCATAAAAAAATATACCGAGCAGGGCAAGCATCAAAACCATTCCGCCTGCAACCAGGTTCAACATGTTCAACCAGCCCACGTAATACGAAGGGCTGAGAAACAGAGCAGGGATGAAACGCCCGCTGAATTGCTGACCCAAATAGCCCGCGACGAAGATGCCATAGATGAGATAGCCCACGCCCGGAAGAACGCCCAACAACGCCATGACATAGATCTGTGGATTCTTCAACGCCTCTCTCATGGACCTGTGACTGAGTACCGCACCCAAACCGCCACCTACAACGAAGAATGCTGCTGGAAATTTGACGAAGATGGCAAGCCCGCCAAAGAGACCGGCAAGGATGGCAAAAAACCATTTTGAGGTGCTTGACCATTCCCAGACCGCCCACAAAAACAGGACGATCAACATCGTCATGAGCGGATCAGGTTGGAAGCTGCGGCTGGCAATGATGGCATAAGGCAAAAGCAGATACACAGCAGTTGCGGCAATGGCGCCATCTTCCGAGGTGAGGCGACGTGCAAGTAAGAAAAGAAAGATTCCGCCTATGACCCAAAACGCAGACGAGTACAAACGCGCCACCCAGATCTGTTCGCCGGTGAATTGATACGTCCATGCGACGATGCGCTCAAAGAATTCCGGTTCGACCGATGCACGCAGCTCCCATTGTTGAACGGCAAAGGCGCGTTCTTCGGGCGAAACGTCCATCCGGGTTTCGTAATACATGCCACGTGCTTTAAGCAGCGAAAGCAATTGACGGGTGGAATGGAAATCAAGCGGAAGGTCGGTCAGGTCATATAAACGAATCGCAATGCTGAAGGAAAAAATGACGAGTAATGCGATGGTCCGCGCGGTTTTGGTGGAGAAAAAAGAAGTTGTTTCGTTCATGAGGCGGTTGTAATTGTAACGTAGATTTATGAGGGGAAAATTTGGAGGAAACGACCTATTAAGACGCTGATAAACGCAGAAAACGCGGATAAATCCCTTTGAAAAATGCGAATCAAAGTACAAATAAAGAGTTGAGATGCGCCGGTTTTTATGCTATTCTAAATCAAGCTTTCTCATTCATGAGAGTCTGCCATGTCTTACAGGTATAAGATCCCCATCCTTTTGCTAATTTCGCTCGCCGCGTTTTGGACGGTGTCCGTTTCCTCGCCAGGGCTGGGGCTAATCTCGGGAATGGTCATTGCAGTTGCGGCAATGTTCGCATATTTTTTCTTCCCGTGGAAGACTCAAGAGAAAAAATCTTCCCACCAGAAAATCAAGGTAACACTCCCACCTCAAACGGTGGAAGAAGCACACCAACGATACGAACAATTGACGAATAACCAATGCAAACCGCAGCTGGGGGCGCTAAATTTCGATGTCACCGGCGATCCTCTCGCGCTGAACTTTTATTTTCCGATCGTCAAGATACTTTCGGATGAAAAGGTTAATGCCTTCTATCAACTTGTGAAGCACATTGCAGAGCATCCAAACTTCGACATTCAATTCATTGGCGTAGAAAAAGAACTCATCACAGAACGATTGCCAACTTCCACGCGGTATCTTGTTGTGGGGCATCTCGCCGAAGTCTTTTTCTTTCGGCAGGATATTCTGAATCGCTTCTTCTCCAAACCGCGCCACTTTCAACTCTATACCACCCTCGAAGCATTTCATCAAGATGGCGGCGTAAAGGGCGGATGCTACAATCCCACACGCGAATGTATTCAACTTGTGATCTCACGTCTCTTTGAGGGTTTCAACGGGGCAACGCCGGGTGTGTGTCCATTCCTGCATGAGCTGGGGCACATGCTCGATCACCTCGATGCAGGCACCGGGTCGATGGGAAGAACCGAGGGACTTTATCCGGGATTAAGTCCACATGACGGCGACATCTTCAACCCCAATGCACGGAGTTTGTTCATCAAAGGCAAACGCCTCGAACTTGACCGGTATCTGGCTCGCTGCAACGGAGATTTTTCCCAGCCGATGCCGATCGGTAGTCCCTATGTGTTCCAAAATAATGGTGAGTTCGTGGCTGGTTATTTTGAAGCATTCTTCCGCAACCCCAATTACATGGCTTCGCAAAATCAAGATCTATTCAACGCGTATTCGGAACTCTTCGGCTACGATCCGCGTAACGCATGGGCAGAAGATTTCCCGAACTATGTCAAAAAGAATCGCGAATATTATTCCAAGCATGAGAAACCGCCCCAGGCAGGTCTGACGATCCCGGAGGATTAATGGACGACAATACCTTCGTCATATTCGCTGAACTGGACCGAGACAAGTTCGAAGATATTCTGGATCGGCTGATGAAGTTTTATCCGTCGATCCAGTTTGGCAGGCAGGGCGATGACTGGATCTGGATTCATGTAAAGGAGGACAAGATCGAGATCGATTCTTTCTTCTCAAACCAATTAGAAGTTAAAGGCAGGCAAAAGCTTGCCGAAACCGTCCAACATATTCTGAAGGTCATCGAGAAAGAATGGATATTAAATCGTTATGATCCCCCCAAGGAAGATCTAACCCGTTAGGTTCTTTTTTCTGCGCACCAGTACGGCTTCGCGTAATTTATCCAATCCCAAAATATTCAACACACTTGATACAAAAATGTTCATCCGCGTCAACGCTGTGGGCGGGTGGATGAATAACGCGCGAAACCATTGCCGCAACGCTTTGGCGGGGAGTCCACCATCGAGCAGGTAGCGGGCATCCACACGGAAGG
>JBEBCV010000468.1:0-3077 GCA_041157505.1 Chloroflexota bacterium
GCGCATGAATTCAAGATCTTCAGGCGTATCCACTGTCCAGCGGTAATCGCCGAAGTCCGTGGGGTGATGCAGCAAGGCGATATTATATCCGCGCGGCGAAGTGCCGGTTTCAAGGGTCCGGTTTTGGCGGGTTAGTTGCACACCTTCATAGAAATATGGCATGGCATGTTCGCGGTGCTGGGGTTCCTTGGCTTCCTTCCAGGCTTTCTTCAAAACCTTGAACGTGCAGGCTTCCACATCCAAGCCGATGGGATAGGTGCGAGTCCACGGCGGCGGGAGGCGGTTGCAGACGAAGTCATATTCGTCTTCGAGCAGGGTGTTGACCACGTTATCGATCAACTCCGGGTCAATGACGGGGCAATCTGCCGTGATACGGACAACCACATCCGCTTTGGCTTCTTTGGCAGCTTGATAGTACCGGTCGAGTACATCGAACAGACTGCCGCGGGTGAAGGGGATGCCCGAGAAATCGCAGTATTCCGCCACGGGGTCGTCTGAGGCGTCTGTCGTCGTAGCGAAGATGACTTCGTTGAGCGTCTTCGCCCGAGCGGTACGGACGTAGACCCGGCTCAACATCGGCTGTCCGCCAATGTCGGCTAGAATTTTCCCCGGCAAGCGGGATGAGGACATACGTCCTTGAATGATGGCTACTATTTTAGGCTTCACAAATACCACTCTCGTATTTATATGAATTACGGTTCTTTTCGGTTTGGAGGACCTTCGAGACACCGATTTGTTCTATTGCAAAAATCATTCATTTGTTCAGGCGTAATTTCCCAAAGTAGGTAACTAGGGGCGATCATTCCGGTGGGTTCAAAATTCTCAATTAGCCAAGCATAAGCATCAGACGGCGCAGTAGAAACCCCCACCAATTCATTCACACGCAGATAAAATGTCTGGGGGTTTTTGAATGGGAAGGGATCGTCGGGTATTTTCTTTACTTCCGGGTGAGATTTAATATATTCTTCAAAAACATATCCATCCTGTCCCCAATCCAAATTTGAGTCTGCCAAATATTTATAAGCATCTTTCCTGTCCCAAACAATCTCGTTGAAATATGCAAGGTAATTGGGATAATAAGACATCACAGAGGCAAACAAATAAAACCCAAGAAGCATGACTAGCGTCTTTTGCACCCGTGTAAAGTCGTGCCATTGAACAAGCAAACTACCGGCGAATATGTATAGTAAAGGAAATACGACCAAGTAGTATCGTATACCAATCTGCGCGTTATAAAAGAAGTTAAAGTACACGCTATAAAACAAAACCAGCCATAATATAAACCATTCGTTCTGAAAAAAACTGCGTCGGTTTTCTTTTTTCCAAAAGTAAACGACCATAGCCGCCCACAACATGATCTGTGTGGCAATGGGTGTTTTCAGTGCTGAAGCAATGAAATAATAGCCTTTGAATCCTTCCACCGTGCTGATCTTTCCAAGTAGATAAATGTTCCCATAATCAGCGCTAGTACTCTCGGCGTAAAAAACATAATCCAATCCTTCCAAATATGAATAAGGGGTAGGTATTACAAAATCAATTTTTGATTGAACGAATTGCAATAAATCTGACCGAAACTGATAAGCACTTAAAGGCAGAAATGTTCGCTGGAATAAATAGCCGATATTAATAACAAGAATCCCAACTCCAGCCGCCACCAAGAAGTACTTCATATATTTTTTTACAGTGACAAAAACATTAATTGAACCTGTTGCTTTGTATGTTTCAACCATACCGGACAACTCACTGACCAACAAAGCAATCGTAAACAATGGATACAATGAGATAGATGTATATTTGGCAATCTGAGCAAGCCCTAATGCGAAAGCCAACCAAAGTCCATCCTGCCATTTACGTGAATTGGAAAAACGCCATAACCAGTAAACAGCAAATGCAACCGAACCAGCAGCATATATATCAGTTGTCGTCAGTTGTGAATGGGCGATGATGTTCGGATCGAATAGATATAAAATTAGAGAGGCAATAGCGGGGATAAACCCATATAGTTCTCGTGACCACATAAATACCAGCAAACCTACAAGAATCGAAAAAACAGTAGACATCATTCGCGCAAAAACATATCGTTCCATGTAGTACTTAATCTGCCCATCTGGCAAAAATGACGCCAACTTAGTGGGCAAAGCATTCCATGTTGAAACAGGCATTTTGGTCATCTGCGGGTCTGTATAATGAGTTGCATCTCCATTAAGAATTTGTAAACCATAGCCATAATGACTATACTCATCTGTAGTCAAAGACTTCTCTCGAATGCTCATAAAGCTAAGAACAAGGAAAAATAATAACAAAGAAGAAACAACCAGATTCTGTATTTTCTTTGTCCCCCAAAAATGGCAGTCAGAAGATAAATTTCCCATTTCACTGTTTCTCCTAAATCCTAATAATTCAGTATAGTTAGAATTCTCTATCAGCCTCTTAATGTTACACTTCAAAAATCATCATAGGCTTTCAAGAATGCTATATCACAGATTTTCCCGTAAACATACAAATCGTCTCACGATCTAAGCCTGTTACCCACCAATATCGGCAAGAATTTTTCCCAGCAGGCGGGAGGAGGACATGCGTCCTTGAATAATGGCGACTACACGTGTCACCCAATATCTCCTTCAAACGGGATCGGCTGCGGGTTGACAAACCCCTTTGCACGGAATTTCTCCACGTACTCACGCACCATCCAGTAATCCAACCCGACCTGTTCCGCGATCTCAAAGACGGTATGCTGACCTTCAAAGCGCATCATGATCTTTTCGATGGCACGGTTCAACGCCCAATTTTCGCGCCAGTCCACCCAGAGACCATAGCCGCTGAGGAAAACCGGTCCGCGGAACTTTCGTTTGGGAATGTAATTACTGGCATAAATGCGGATAATATCTTCCGCCGTTTGCGCCGCACCAACGAGCATATCTTCGTGCATGATGTCAAGGTTGTCGTCGGTGGTGTGATACTCGTCATAAGGGAAGCGGTTGATGGAAATACACGGCACGTTGACGCCCGGTCCGTTGATGACGCGCTCGTCATTGGCGGGAGCGGCGGCGAAGTCACGTTCATCATGATCCGTCTCG
>JBEBCV010000469.1:0-3724 GCA_041157505.1 Chloroflexota bacterium
TTCCCCAATTTGATCAAGGAGAAAAAATGAAAAGCACCTTACTCAAGGGGTTGTCCGTCATCATGCTGCTTGGGCTGATCTTGTCAGCTTGTGGTGGTGGGGCTCCCGCCGCAGAGGAAACCTCTGCGCCAACTGAAGCAGCAGGTACCGCAACAGAGGCGCCAGCCGAGGTATCCGGCGGCGTACTCAGTATTGGCGTTCCGATCGAACCGGAAACGCTCGACCCCGGTGACGCCATTTATGTCCAGGAACAGTTCATCCTGATGAACTTGTTCGACTCCCTCCTCGCCATGGGACCGGACGGTGAGCTGTACCCCGCGCTTGCCACCGAATGGACGCCGAATGAAGATTATTCTGAATTCACGTTCAAACTGCGCGAAGATGTGACCTTCCACGATGGAACCCCGTTCAATGCGGAAGCGGTCAAGATCTCATTCGACCACATCAATAGCGATGCTGTGCTCGAATCGGGTGGTAAATCTTTGCTCACCGATCACTCTTACGTCGAAACTGTGGTCGTGGATGATTTCACCGTCACCGTCAAGTTCGGCGCATCCTACCCGACCTTCCTGCGTGATGCAGCTCGTCAGTGGTTGAGCATTTCTTCGCCTGCCGCTCTCGAACAATTTGGCGCGGAATATGGACGCAACCCGGTGGGAACCGGTCCGTTCAAGTTCGTATCCTGGACTCCCCAATCCGAGATCGTGATCGAACGCAATCCTGATTACAACTGGGCTCCTGGCTTTGCTGCTCATGAAGGTCCTGCTTATCTCGATCAGGTCGTCTTCCGCATTTTGCCCGAAGCCGCAACCCGTGTAACAGCTTTTGAGTCGGGCGAGATCCTTATGGCTGGCGAACCGCCCGCCTTGGACGCCATCGCTCTCGGCGATGCTGGAACCGCTTCCGTTCAGAATTTTGCGATGCCCGGTATCCCCGCCATCCTGATGATCAACAGCACCAAAGCGCCGACCGATGACATCAACGTCCGTAAGGCGATCATTCATGCTGTCAATCAGGAAGAGCTCGCGCAAACCGCTTTCCAGAGCCTTGGCTTGCCGACCTACGGAACCGTTTCGCCGACCACTTGGGGCTTCAGCGAAGAATCTTCCAACCTGTATCGATATGATCCCGAAGAAGCTGCCCGCTTGCTCGAAGAAGCTGGATGGGTTGACTCCAACGGTGATGGCATCCGCGAAAAAGACGGCGCCAACCTGACCCTCGACTGGCCCGACAACCCCGCCTGGTCTGAAGCCTTCAACGAACTCGTGTTGGGCTACCTGACCAACGCTGGTTTCGAAGTGACCTACCGTTCCATGGACGATGGTGCTGCCTACGAAGAAATCCTTGCTGGCAATTACACCTTCGTGTACATGTACTGGGTGCGTGCCGACCCATCGCCGCTGCGCTATCTGTTCCACTCCGATAACGTCAACGGCAATGGTGCCTACACCAACTTTGTCAGCGAAGACCTCGATGCTGCTCTCGAAGCTGCCGACGTACAAACTGACGAAGAAGCCCGCCGCCAGGATTATGTGACGGTTCAGAACATCATCATGGAAAATGCACTTGTCCTGCCGATGTTCAACGTCAACTCCACCTATCTCACTGCTCCTTCCGTTCAAGGCTTCACCTTTGATGTTGAAGGCTACCCCTGGCTCTACGACATCTCCATTTCGGAATAAGAAATTCAACCAAGAATGCGCCGCACAATTGTGCGGCGCATTCACAATCACACATCCATGTTCACTTATCTCGTCCGGCGATTATTCACATCCATTCTGGTTTTATTCGGCATTTCTGTGCTGGTCTTTTCCGTCATACACCTAGTGCCGGGCGATGCCGCCATGGCGATCCTTGGTCGGCAAAAGGTTACTGAAGAACGGGTAGCCGAACTGCGCGAACAGCTTGGTTTGAACGACCCGCTTTATGTGCAGTATGGTCGTTACGTTAGCGGCGCTTTGCGCGGCGACTTGGGCACATCCATTCGTAATAATCTGCCAGTCTCCGAATATATTGCTGAGCAATTGCCGAGCACTTTTGCACTTGCCATGTCCGCGTTGACAGTGGCATTGATGATCGGCAGTGTCTTTGGTCTTTTTGCCGCTCTACGCCATGGCACCTGGGTGGATACTCTCGTGATGGGTTTATCCGTCACCGGACTTTCCATACCGACCTTTTGGATGGGTCTCCTCCTCATCCTTTTCTTCTCTGTGAGATTGAAACTCTTCCCAAGCATTTCAAACGGCTCTTCCTTCGCCGATCTCTTTTTGCCCGCCCTCACCTTGGGACTCCCCGAAGCCGCTGTCGTTGCTCGCATGGTGCGTGCAAGCATGCTCGATGTGCTCAACAAGGAGTACATCACAACCGCCAGAGCCAAGGGACTGCTCGAACGCTGGGTCATTCTCAAACATGCCTTGCGGAATGCTCTCATCCCTGTGGTGACCTTTGTGGGTCTGCAAATGGCGTATCTGCTTGGCGGTGCGACCATTGTTGAGACCATGTTCGCCCGGCAGGGAATTGGGCGTCTCGCCGTTCAGGCGATCTATAACCGTGATTATCCAATGGTGCAGGGCGTGGTCCTTGTCACTGCAGCCATTTACGTTCTCATCAACACTCTGACAGACATCACCTATGTCTGGCTCAACCCGAAGATCCGACTCAAATGACCGCCGACCTCTCTCCTGCTTCCTCCAAAACCAATTCGCCCGGCATGCGCATTCTGCGGCAGATCTTTCGCAACCGCAGTGCTCAGTTTGGCGGGGTGCTGTTGATCTTTTTGATCTTCGCGTCTTATGCTGCTCCGCTTTTCACCGACAAAGACCCCATTAAGACTGCGCCATCCGTTGCCCTGAAACCTCCCAGCTTTGAATACCCTATGGGGACTGATAACATCGGTCGCGATAATTTCTCACGCTTCCTCTATGGCGGACAACTCTCCCTTCGTATCGGACTTACCGGTATCACCCTCGGTGCGTTGCTAGGCATTCTGCTTGGGCTTATCTCCGGTTATTTCGGCGGCTGGCTTGATTCATTCATCTCATGGTTCAACGATGTGTTGATGGCATTCCCCGACATTTTGCTTGCCCTCGCCATCATCGCCATTCTCGGACCTGGCATCAACAACGCCATGCTGGCGATTGGCATTTCTTTTGTCCCTTCGTTTGTCCGTCTGACACGCAGCAGTGTGCTTGCATTACGTGAAATGACCTACATCGAAGCTGCAAAAGCTCTAGGCAGTTCAGACACTCGTATTTTGCTCAAACATATCCTTCCCAATTCCATACGCACGTTACTTGTGCTTATCACATTGGGAATCGGCTCCTCTATCCTCGCAGGCGCAGCGCTCAACTTCCTCGGTCTTGGTGCGGAGCCGCCGACGCCTGAATGGGGTGCCATGCTCAATGCGGGCATGAAATACGTCCGACAGGCATGGTGGCTGACCTTCTTTCCAGGCTTCGGTATTTTTCTCGCTGTTCTCTCCATCAACCTCATCGGCGACGCCGTCAGCGATGCAGTGGCTGGAACCAGTGTGATGGCTCCACAGGAAACGAAATAATATGAGCCAATCGTTGCAAGGGAAAACTGCCCTCATCACCGGTGGCAGCACGGAATTAGCTGGGGCTGTCGCATTGGCACTATCCAAACAGGGAGTGAACATCTGTCTCTGTGGCAAACAGGTAGACATGCTCGAAATGTCCGCATCCACGATCAAAGAGAATGGTGG
>JBEBCV010000470.1:0-3611 GCA_041157505.1 Chloroflexota bacterium
CGGCAGATGGTCGGTTATATATTGCCCTCCTCGCCTTGAATGCAGGCATTGTTCTCATCTACATCTGGTTTGTCACCACCGGCTATGAAAACCCTCGTCAGCGAAACCAATTATTTCGACCTGCAAGCCAACGCCTTCGCCAAAGGGCAACTCGAATTGGAAGTTCCGCCTGACCCTGCCCTGTTGGCATTCAAAGATGAAAGCCTATACGAACCTGAGAATCGAACAGGCATCCCCGTCCTTTGGGATGCAACCCTATACAATGGCAAGTATTATCTCTATTGGGGTCCTGCTCCCGCACTTTTATTGTCAGCCATAAAACCTTTCTACAAACCCGATATCGGTGACCGTTTGCTTGTGCTCATTTTCCTCATAGGCACATTGCTATTTCTCAACCTCACCATCCTCGATCTGCGAAAACGCTATTTCAGCTACATTCCAAATTGGGCAGTGCTTGCAGCCGTTGCCTTTGCCGGGTTGGTTAACCCCATGCCCTACATTCTTGTAGAAGGACGCATCTACGAGGCTGCCATCGTCGCAGCTCAATTCTTTTTAATTGGCGGTTTTTACTTTTTACTTCCAGCTCTTGAGAAACCATCTCTCCTACACCTTGCGCTTGCAGGAACCTTCTTCGTTTTTTCCATCGGTTCCCGTACCACCACTCTGCCTGGTATTGCCTTGCTCTCCATTGTGTTTCTTGTTTGGGCATATCAAACCCAACGTCAACGCATGCTTCCGCTTTTATTGGCATTTGCGCTTCCCATTGCCATTGGTGGCTTAGCCTATGCCACATATAACTACGCTCGCTTCGGCTCATTCACTGAGTTCGGGTATCGTTATCAACTCACCAGCTATAACCTGTATCAAAAGATCGATGAAACCTTCGCCACCGAATATATACCGCCCAATTTATATAAAACTCTCTTCAATACACTTGAACAACGCGACGCATTCCCGCGCATCTTCCCCACACGCTGGTCTGGTCCCGAATGGCTCACAAATTACAAGCCCAAGATGTATCTAACCCTCACAGAAAACATCACGGGAGTATTCGTCAGCAGTCCATTCGTTTTGTTTGCGCTACTGGCATTTATCAAACCTCGTCGAGAACTGCGTTGGGCAACAGTCTCCATCACCCTTTGTTTCCTCGGTATCTTCATCACCTTGCAAGCATTTTTCTTCATCGCCATGCGCTACATGTTAGACGTTGTCCCGGCACTTGCGTTGCTTACCGTCATCGGCTTTTGGCATGGCTTCGACCTTTTCAAACACAAGAAAATTTACCTGGTCATCTCGCTGCTTTTCTTGACTTACACTATCGCGCTGAGTCTGCTTATTTCATTCTCGGGTAATTTGGAATCGTTCAGGATATTAAACCCGGAACTTGTCCGCGAAATGACATGGACATTCAACAGTCTCTTCAAATAAGAGATGCTCGCGCCTCTTTCTTGACCTTGAACGGGCACCATTTCTCAACGCTGATTCTCGTCTGAAATCTTTTGTTGTACAATCACCACATAGGAGATTCCATGAGCCGCTTCCTCGATTTTCTCAACACCGCAGACTTGAACACACTCACGCAAGTACCTGGCATTAATCGCCAACTGGCAGGGAATCTCATCGCAGCCCGTCCATTCGATACACCGGAAGATTGTTTGCAAGTGAAAGGCATGGGCAAAACCTTGCTCCGAAAACTGGAGCTTTTTGCCGAGGTGCAGGGAAATGAATCAGAAAACAGAGCCATGGTTCCGGTCGAGGAAGAGGCGATGCCCGCACCAATGGAAAAGAATCCGTCCGGACAAAGTGAAGAGAAAGAGCAGGATTCCTTCCTCATCCGCTTAGGGCGGGCATTTCGTTCCTTTGTCATTGCCTTATTGAAATTGATCATGCTGGCGATCCTTTTTGTTGCCGTTGGCTCAATGTTCTATTACGGATTGCCATACATACAACGGACATTCATTGCACCCGTTGAAGAAAACACAGCACAGATCCAGAAAATGGAAGAGCAGATCGAAGCACTTCAAACTGAACTTGATGAAATGAACTCACGTGTCTCTACTCTTGAGGGGTCAGTGGAAGCTCATACAACATCCATTGAAAATTTAGAAGAGATACAAGAAACTCTTGAGAAAAAAATTCAAGAGAATAATGATGCCGTACTCCTCGAGTTGAAGCATGAAGTGATGTTTACCCGTGCGCTCGATGTTTTAGCACGTGCCCGCCTATATCTTGCACAGAGCAATTTTGGCTTGGCAAAAGCAGATGTACAAACTGCGCGTGATCTGCTGGCATTGCTTAATGAAGAAAAGAATGATGGTGTTCTAACCAAAGCGATCGAACGCCTGGATCTTGCCCTTGATAACCTGCCAGAATTCCCAGTCGTAGCCTCTGGTGATATGGAGATCGCCTGGCAGATATTGATATCGGGTATCACGCCAGTATCGACCTCAACTTCCACTCCTACTCCTGCTCCAATAGAAACTTCGACTCCAACCTCCCTTTTGCCAGACTCTACTTTAACCCCAACCCCTTTTCCTCCACCTTTACCAACATCTACTCCGTAAATGAATCAAGTATAGGCAGCAAGATAAACTTTATATTTACATTGCTCCGTTAAAGGTGTATAGTAGATTCAACTTGATTATAAATAATGTTATTGGTAATTAATAGCAAAGAGATAATATTTAGATGGGCTTGGTCAGTGTAGCCTTATCAAATTCATCTCAACAACCACATAACAATTGATGGGGCAACACCGTTAGGCACAGCCCATCCTGAAAGGATGGGATATGTTTAATAAAATTCTATTTCTATTTGGGGGAAGTTTCATTTTATTGGCAATTTTCGCCAATCAATTAGGCATTGACAATGATGTAGGCTGGGGGCGAGGAAGAGTTCTTCTTTTGGAAACAGGCGGAGCATTCGCCTTGTTTGCCACATTACTATTTGTTTTCCAAAAGCAAGTCGAAAACCTTCAGACCCGAATATCAAATTTTTCAAAAGTGATAGAGCGAGAGAGAAAAGTCCAAATCATAGTTGTCTTGGTTGGTGTATTGATTGCCTGTACTTATGTTTGGATCCTTAATCCATCTGAAAGGCAAACAGATTTAACCTATAATTTTTTTGGGGAATTAGCCAAGGGGTTTAAGCAAGGAAATCTCTACATTCCCCAAGCACCCTCTGAAGCATTATTGGCATTAAGCAACCCATATGACACCATACAGCGAAAACAATCAGGGATCGAGGACTTTCCATGGGATGTTTCTCTTTACAAAGGCAGGTTCTATCTGTATTGGGGTCCAACCCCAGCATTATTACTTTTACCTTTTAGCAATGAAATGCTGTCAAAGATCGAAGATTTTCAGCTTACCGCAGTCTTCGCCATAGGGTTATTCATTTATTCTGTGTTAATTGTCACTTCCTTTTGGGAGAGCTTTAAGAAAGCACCACTTTGGGTTTTAGTTGCAACCATATTGGTACTTGGTTTCCCCGCAACCATTACTACAATGCTCAAGAGAGCAGAAATCCATGAAGTAGCTGTTTTTGCTTCTCAATTCTTTTTTATTGGAGGTTGTTATTGGGCCTATTCCGCTATCAAAGAAGGAACCCCT
>JBEBCV010000471.1:0-3694 GCA_041157505.1 Chloroflexota bacterium
ACCAGCCTCTTCGCTATCGCATTGATGCTCTTCCTTGTTACCCTCGTGCTGAACCTCATCAGCCAATACATCGTCAATCGTTTCAGGGAGCGCTACGAATGAACCAGAGACATGACCACTTCCCCGAAGGGGCAGACTTCAACGCCTCTTTACGCAACCGATACCGGGTTGCCTCCATCTGGCAGATCATCTTCCTTTCAGCTTTGGTGATCGCGATCATCGCCCTCACTGCCCTGCTCTACAACGTGGTGGATGGAGCCTTTGGCTACATCGCGTATGAATACAAAGATAATCCCGCCGAATTCACATCTACACCAGTAAATGAACTGACCAAGGATGAACTGCTCGTCATCCTCAAAGAAAATCTTTCTTCCGGCGCATACAACAAGCTGGAAAATGAACAACCCATGCAAGCACGCTCCCAAGCGGACTTGCTCAACCTCTTCCTCGAACGCCTCGTGCGCATCGACACCAAAGGCACCTGGAGCATGACTGACTCCCTGCTGCGTGGGGATGAAATCCGCGCCGAAGTTGCCGATAAATATCCAGACGCCATTCTCGAATTCCGTTCATGGCTCACACCGCAGTTTCTGACGACCCCCATGTCATCCAAAGCGGAGTTTGCCGGTGTCCGCACCGCCATCCTTGGCTCGTTATGGATGGTCGGGCTGGCAATCCTGTTCGCTTTACCCATCGGCACAGGTGCAGCTATTTATTTACAAGAATATGCGCCGAAAGGCTGGCTGACCAGCATCATTCAAACCAACATCAACAACCTTGCAGGCGTGCCCAGCATTGTGTATGGCATGTTAGGTCTGGCGGTCTTCGTCCGCACGCTCGAAGCCTTCACCAGCGGAAGCATGTTCGGTGTGACTGACTCGAATGGACGCACCGTGCTCTCAGCTGGGCTAACGATGGGCATCCTCGTTCTGCCGCTCATTATCATCAACGCGCAGGAAGCCATCAAAGCTGTACCTGACTCTTTGCGGCAAGCCGCTTTCGGCGTCGGCGCGACGCGCTGGCAGACCATCTGGCATCACGTTCTGCCGAACGCACTACCCGGCATCCTCACGGGCAGCATCCTTGCCATCTCCCGTACATTAGGTGAGACCGCTCCTCTCATCGTGGTGGGTGCATCAACATTCATCACAATAGACCCGGAAAATCCTTTCTCAAAATTTACCGCCCTGCCAATTCAGATCTATAACTGGACGACCCGTCCACAGTCTGAATTTCACGCCATTGCGGCGAGCGCCATCATTGTGCTGCTCGTCATGCTCCTAACCTTGAACGCAACAGCGATCCTGTTACGAAACCGCTTCCAACGTAGACTGTAATTGTGGATGTGACAAATGGAAAATAAAACCTACGCAATCGAATCGAACAATCTCTCCATTCATTATGGAGCCTTCACCGCCGTCAGAGGCGTGAACCTCAAGATCGAAAGACAAAAGATCACTGCCATTATCGGACCTTCCGGCTGCGGTAAATCCACCTTGCTGCGTTCCTTCAACCGCATGAATGACTTCGTACCCGGTTGTTACGCCACCGGCGAATTGCTTTTACAAGGACAGAACCTATACAGCAAAGACATCGACCCCGTGGAAGTGCGCCGCAAGATCGGCATGGTCTTTCAGAAGCCGAACCCGTTCCCCAAATCCATTTACGAGAACATTGCCTGGGGTGCGCGCATCAATGGCTTCAAAGGCAAAATGGACGACCTAGTCGAACAGTCCCTGCACAGTGCCGCCCTTTGGGATGAAGTAAAAGATAAACTACAAGAAAGCGCCTACGCCCTCTCCGGCGGACAACAACAGCGCTTGTGCATCGCCCGTACCATCGCCATTCAGCCCGAGATCATCCTCATGGATGAGCCCGCCTCGGCGCTCGATCCGATCTCCACCTTGCGCATCGAGGAGTTGATGCAAGAGTTGAAAAAGAACTACACCATCATCATCGTCACCCATAACATGCAACAAGCTGCACGTGCCAGCGACTACACCGCTATGATGATGATCGACGACCAACGTGCAGGCGGCGTGATCGAATTCGACGAGACCAAATCCATCTTCACCCGCCCCAAAGACAAACGCACCGAAGATTATGTGACCGGCAGGTTTGGGTAAGGGGTATGTAGACACGTAATCAGGTCTTGCCTTGTCTACCTGTCTACCGAATACCTATTTACTCTGCCTTCCCCAACAGTAGTAAAATGGACACAATCAACCCGAAGAGGACTTATGATTCGAAAAACTTTTGAGAGTGACATCCAACAAGTAAAAGACGAAGTGCTTGCGCTTGGCTCCATGGTCGAGCATGCCATCATCGGCTCGGTGGAAGCGTTGAAAAAACGCGACATCAAAGCCGCAGAAAAAATCATCGCTGAAGACAAGGAGATCAACAAGAAGCGTTTCGCCATCGAAAACCAGTTGATGATCCTGATCGCCACCCAGCAGCCCATGGCACACGACCTGCGCCTGCTCGCCTCGACGATGGAGATCATCTCCGAGTTGGAGCGCATGGGCGACTACGCCAAAGGCATTGCCAACATCAACGTCCGCATGGGCGATGAGAAACTGCTCAAGCCGCTGATCGATATTCCACGCATGGCAGAGATCGGCACGAGCATGCTCCACCGCGCATTGACCGCCTTCGTTAACGAGGACGTGGAAATCGCCAAATCCATCCCTGTGGAAGACGACCAGGTGGATGCGCTGTACAACCAGATCTACCGCGAGTTGATGATCTTCATTATCGAAGACCCCAAGAACATCGAACGCGCCAACTGGCTTCTGTGGGTTGCTCACAACCTCGAACGTGTCGCGGACCGTGTCACAAACATCTGCGAGCGGACCATCTTCATAGCCACAGGTGAATTCGGTGAGATCAAGTCGAGCGATGATGAGTTTTGGAAGAATCAGAAGCAGGGATAAGTAACGAGAAATAAGAAGCGAGTGGATGAGGTTTCTCATCCACTCGCTCTTTTAATAGCTATAAGACTATCCAACTAACAGACTAATAACCTACCCCATTCTTCCCGTAATATACGCTTCGGTCAGTTCCTGTTTTGGTACAGTGAACATCTGATTCGTCGGTGCGAACTCAACCAACTCGCCCAGCCAGAAGAAGCCAGTGTAATCAGAAACACGCGCGGCTTGCTGCATGTTGTGGGTCACGATGACGATCGTATACTGCTTCTTCAAGTCTGCGATGAGTTCTTCCACACGCAGGGTGGCGATGGGATCAAGCGCAGACGTGGACTCATCCATCAGGATCACTTCCGGCTGCACGGCAATGACGCGGGCAATGCACAATCTTTGCTGCTGACCCAACGACAAGCCCATCGCATCCGATTTCAGGTCGTCTTTCACTTCGTCCCATAACGCGGCGGCTCGCAAAGACTTTTCCACCACTTCATTTAAGTTCACATCCATCCCCATCACCCGCGGACCGAACGCCACGTTATCGAAAATGGATTGCGGAAACGGATTCGGCTTTTGGAAGACCATACCCACCCGTTGACGAAGTGTGACCACGTCCATCTTTTCGGCGTAAATATCTTCGCCATTGAGAAAAATCTTCCCATCCACTCGTGTACCGGGGATGGTGTCATTCATGCGGTTGAGACACCGCAAAAAAGTGGACTTTCCGCAGCCAGACGGACCAATGAGTGCGGTCACTTTTTGCGGCTGGA
>JBEBCV010000472.1:0-4172 GCA_041157505.1 Chloroflexota bacterium
TACCGCCATTGCTCAGGTTGATCGCTTCGATCCCTTCCACACCTTCGGTTCCATCCAGGCGGAAGATATCCAGGTTGCCGGAGCGGAACGAGTGGAACATGATCCAGTTCGGGCACGAGGCGACGCCCTTGTCATCCACTTTCACTTTCGGAGCGGGGGGTACTTCCACCACGGGAGGAGGAGGCAGCACAGGAGGGACGAATGTAGGCGGGTCCTTGGGGGGATTGTTTCCAGGAGGAGGCAAGATGTCTTCAGGTGTACATTTCGGGTCAACCTCACCTTGAGCGGCTCGGCAGTTGGCATGCAAACTTCCATTCACTGGGTTGCCTTTGCCATGATCACCCTGACCGCAGGGCAATTCGCCAGCATCCAGACAGGGGTCAGATCCATCCTGCTTTGAGCCACGAACAACAACACCATCAGGGTTTTGGACAGCTGGGTCACCAGTTCCGGGGTCGCTAGGCGAACCACCTTGGTTTTGCCCACCACCACCGCCACCACCGGCATTACCACCACCACCGGCATTACCACCACCGCCAGCATTTCCACCACCGCCGTTGCCCCCGCCGCCACCATTTCCACCGCCGCCATTGCCACCCCCACCACCATTTCCACCGCTGTTACCACCACCGCCACCACCTTCCAAACCTTGGGAAGGGGCACATGCAGAAAGCAACAGGGAAGATATAGTGAGTACTGCTACTAGAATGAAAAGTACCTTCCCCCATTTTCGACTAGGTTGACTATTCATTTCTCTCTCCTTATATAAATTGTTTTTCTAAAATATTTGCAACAATCGATTTCTTGAGCTACGCCGTTAGCTTTTATTTCCGGCGCGACATCCAATAAAAAACGAGCAATACAGCGATCAGCCCTACAGCGGTAAAGATGCTGGAACCAGAAAATGCAGTTCCAGAAACGGCAGAACCAGGGGGTTGAACCGATGGCAAGGTAACAATGGCTAAGACTACAATTGCAGCCACCGCAACCAACAAACCTACCTGCGGATTTGCCTGAAAATCGAATAACCGTTTCCAGAAAGAGGGTTTTGCTGCCAACTCTTCTTCCTCTCGTCGCATTCGAGCTTTGAGGCGAACCAACATTTGCTTGGATCTAGCTTCATCGAAAGGTTCCGGGGGAAAAGCATCGGTCAAACGGAGAAGCGTTCTTTCGAGGCTGAGCAGATCCTCGTCGGAGGTAGAGGCGGAAGACTCCATCCTTCCTTTAAGAACACGGTCGGCAAAATCCGCGAGTTCATTATCTTTTTCGATGGATTCATTTTTCTGATTCATGATTATTTTTCCAGATGAGTACGAAGCGCAGTGACCGCTCGACGAAATAGTGACTTGGTTGCCTCAAGATTTTGGTTGGTCAGTTCGGCGATCTCATTGAACTGCAGATCTTCTGCAAAACGGAGCAGGAGAACCTCCCGGTAATTCTCGGGCAGGTCATACAAAGCCCGTTGGAGGAAGATACGCTCTTCCATGGATTTGGAGGTACCACCAGTGACTGTTGCCATCGCATCAGAAAGCGGCGCAAGCCGTGGTTCCTGTTTACGAGTGCGCCTTCGGTAAAATTCTGCCACTTTGTGGTTGGTTAAGGTTCTCAACCAGGTGCCAAATTTGGCATCTCCACGAAATGAGGACAATGATTTCAACGCAGCAATGAAGATCTCCTGCGTTACATCTTCCACATCATTTTCGGGAACCACATACCTTACCCGTTTGTAAACTTTGGGCAGGTGACGGTGGTACAGAACATCGAACGCTTCTTTGTGCCCATCCATATATTTTTGGATGAGAGCCTCATCGCTGGCGTCCTGCAGGGGTATCAGGGTGTTTTGCATATAGTTTGTCGTCATGAATCACAAAAATGGGTCGTTTGAATCCGGGTTTTTAGAAATTTACTATAACATAACTAGGACAGGAAAAGTAGGGATTTGATTTTCAATATAGTTAGGCTATAATACTTTCTTAAATAAGCCTAGGATTTGGCAAGACTATCATAAAATCGGAGACGGCGCATGTCCAAAATCATATCAGTTCACTCTTTTCGCGGTGGGACCGGTAAATCGAACACCACAGCCAACCTTGCGGCATTGCTTGCAATGGATGGCGCACGTGTAGGTGTGGTGGATACTGATATTGCCTCCCCCGGTATTCATGTTCTCTTCAATTTAGATGAAGCGGATATGGAACATTCTCTCAACGATTATCTATGGGGCAAATGCACCATAGAACAGGCAGCCCAGGATGTAACCGGGCACATTGGTGCAGAAGTTAAAGGACAGATTTTCCTGATCCCTTCCAGCATTAAAGCCGGTGAGATCGCCCGCATTTTGCGTGAAGGGTACGACGTTGGTCTATTGAACGACGGTTTCCGCGATGTGATCGAAAAGCTTAAACTGGACTATCTTTTGATAGACACCCACCCGGGTCTTAATGAAGAGACTCTGCTTTCCATCGCTATTTCCAATGCCCTGGTCATCATTATGCGCCCTGACCAACAGGATTATCAAGGTACAGCTGTTACCGTGGACGTAGCCAAAAAGTTGGATGTTCCTCAGCTTTTCATCCTCGTCAACAAAGCTCCCAATAATCTTGATTTAGAAGAAGTCCGCACTCGTGTGGAACAAACCTATGAAGCAAAGGTCGGTGCGATCCTCCCTCATTCAGATGAAATGATGATGCTCGCCAGCTCTGGTCTCTTTACAGTCCATTACCCTGACAATATTGTGACCAAAGGTTTGCGCAAGCTGGTGGATCAACTCAAAGCCTAGGGCTTTGCCCTGGGTGAAGGGAAGGCACCATGAGCAATCCTCTATTTGATACTGCGATCAAGGAATTGGAGGCACGACAGGAGGATATTCGTCCTTCCGATGTTGTGTTATTCTCCGAACCGTTGCGCTCTGCCGTGAATTTTGTCGTGCGGTTGGGGCGCTTCAGCCTGACAGAGTTCCATGAAAAACTGCCGGAATTCAGTCGGGATGAGGTGAAACGGATCGCAGATCTTCTGATCAAGCGCCACCTCTTCGACCTTTCCCGATTTGCGACGGAAGCAGAGCCTTACTACGAAGCCCGCCTCTCAGCCATGACCCGTCCACTTACTCGCCCACCTTCCGATATTTGGAAAAAGATCGATTGACCTCTCACCCGCCTGCAAAACAGGCGGGTTTTATTTTTCAATGGAGCACACAGCAAATTCTAAATTTGCGCAAAATGCGACCGCGCTGGTTATAATTGAAAAATGGCAGATAAACTTCTCACACGATATGAAGAGCTTAAGGCGCAAGTCAACTTCCATAATTATCGGTATCACGTGTTGGATGCACCCGTTATCAGTGACCTGGAATATGACCGCCTACTTAATGAACTGAAGAAGATCGAAGCGGATCATTCAGATTGGATCACTCCAGACTCCCCCACACAACGTGCAGGTGCAAAACCTTCAGAAAAATTCGAAAAGGTGCGCCACCCCGCCCCCATCCTTTCACTTGCCAATGCCTTTGGCGCGGACGATGCCAAAGCCTGGTTCGAGCGCGTCAAAAAATTAGATGACCGGGTGGAAAAAGCGAAGTTCGTCGTTGAACCTAAGATCGATGGACTATCTGTCGTGCTCCATTACCGTAATGGTATGTTCGTGCAGGGAGCCACGCGCGGCGACGGCGAAGTGGGCGAAGATATCACCAGTAATTTACGCACGATCAAAGCCATTCCTCTCAGAATCCCGGTCGAAGGTCAAAAGTCGAAGTTAAAAGTTCCTTCATATCTTGTTGTTCGCGGTGAAGCCTTCATTCCAATCAAAGATTTTGAGGCATTGAACAAGCGGCTCGAAGAAGCAGGCGAGAAGACTTATCTTAACCCGCGCAATACAGCAGCCGGGTCGTTACGTCAGCTTGACCCGGTGTTGACCGCATCACGTCCCATTACATTGCTTGTGTATCAGATCGTTTATGCCGAAGGCGGAGATGTTCCAACTTCGCAGTGGGAAATTTTGGAATATCTCAAGTCGCTGGGCTTCCCGGTGACGGATATTTCCAAACGGTTCAACACTCTGGAACCTGCCATTGCCTACACCGAAACTTTTGACAAAGGACGCGACACGCTTCCTTACGAAGCCGATGGCATGGTCATAAAAATCGACGATTTATCCCTCGCCGCAGATTTGGGCTT
>JBEBCV010000473.1:0-11834 GCA_041157505.1 Chloroflexota bacterium
TCCCGAACAATCGGCTGCGGTATTAGATCGCATCATCACCCTGCACGAAACCTACAATGTGCCAGTGGATATTTACCTAACCGACGTGATGGCACAGATTTACGCCGAGCAATTCCCGCAATTGCTGGAACGACTCAAGACTTCGCCTGTGGTTGCCATCTCGTATCACTACCGCGCGCCGCGCCCGTATGCCAATAATTATGATTGGATCGGTCTGCGAAACATGAGCGCGGATGAACTCTATCAAACTGTTCTGCGCTACGAGACCCATGCAGTTGACCCCGTCACTGGGCAAACGACCGATGCAACGGGTGGCTATCAATACGTGGCGTCGCTGATCGGGTATCCGCCTTACGCCGCATCGTCCCTCTCCAGCGAAGCCGAAGTTGACACTGTTCTCATGCGCGTCTTCAAAGAACTCGGCGCACAGATGACGGTCGTCCACGGGCGCGCGCTTAATTTGGGCGACACCAAGAAAGGCTTATACATTCGCCCTGAACATTACGATTACATGCTCTTTCAAAATGTCGGCACAGACCCGGCAACATCTTTTGAAAATGCACTCAACCAAGCTCATAACTCGCAAGGTATCGCCCCGTATTTTGTTGGTGTGAAAATGCACGACAATGATTTTTTCTCAACCCAATCTGCCTGGCTGACCGTGTATGTGGATGGCGGCAAACGCCCGAATTGGGACCCCAACCTCAAATCGCCGCTACTCTCGCAAGCTGAGCAGGATGCGATGTGGGCAATGTATGAGCAAACCGTCATTTATGTCGCTTCGCAAAACAACCGCATCGGCATCGTCAATCTGCCCATGGTATTGGACATGATCCAATAAAATTTCATGAAACGCTTTCTATCTTTTTCTCTCGTGTTGCTTTTCCTGATTTCCTCTTGCAGATTTACATCCAAGGCTTCTCTCGAAAACCCACCGACCACGGTCGCCTACAAAACTGTTGAAGGTATTGACCCTGACCTACTCAGTCTCGATATTTACCTGCCTGCAAATCCGCAAAATGCGCCTGTGGTGATGTGGGTTCACGGCGGCGGGTATGCCATCGGCGACAAAGCCTATCAGATGGCAGATAAGATCACATTGTTCAACGAGCAAGGCTGGATATTGGTCAGCGTCAACTATCGATTGAGTACGCCAACAAAAGGCGCAGCGCAATTCCCAGATCACTTTTTGGATGTCGCTGCAGCGGTGGCGTGGGCTCGGGAGCACATCCCAACCTACGGCGGCGACCCGAACCGTGTCGCTCTGCTGGGTCACTCCGCAGGTGCAGATATCGTCGCGAATGTGGCGGTCAATCCAATTTACTTGAAAGAATATGGCGTGGAACTTTCCGCCATCACTTGTGCCGCTCCGCTCGATACGGCTGGCTTTGATAAAGCCAAAGCAGGCAACACCGAACAGGAACAATGGGTAAACGCGCTGGGCAACAACCCCAACTACATCACCGAAACGTCTGCAACCCTGCTCATCCAACCAAACAGCGGCATCCCGCCCATGCTAGCAGTGATCCGCGGAAATGAAAGCCGACAACAGATCCAAACTGAATTCATCGCGGCATTGCAAGCTGCGGGTATCGAAGTCACTCAGGTTGATGCATCGTCCCTCTCGCATGAAGAAGTCAATAACCAGATCGGTGCGGCAGGCGATACAGTCATAACCGAACCGTTAATTATTTTTTTGAAAGGATGTTTTGAACAATGAAACCCATCTCTGTCTTTTGGATGATTGTATTAATTTCTTCTCTTGCCTGCAATTTCAGCGCCTCAGAACCCACCCCGATACCTGCTCCAATTTCCCCAGCCTCTGCCCCCGCTGATGCCACTCCCGCTGCCGCGCAATCCGTAGAAACCAATACAACCTTTCTCTACATCTCCGGCACGACCCACATCGAATCCAAGCCACAGGTCTGGCCCAATGTGGATGATTTCCTTGCATTCCTGCAGCAAGTGACTGCCCTCGGCATGAAGTGGTCTGTGGGTGCAGACATTGGCTGGTTGGAAGGTGAACCACGCGCCGCCGAATTGATCCAAGCTTCAGAAGCGTTGGGCGTGCAATGGGACGTTCACACACACAGTCCGCAAGACCGCGCCAAAGCCGCCTATCTCATCACACAAATGGGCGGGCACCCTAACTCTGTCGTTTCGGGCATGTTGGTCAGCGAGTTCAACAATATTGGACCACAAACCTATCAGGGTTTCACATGGACTCCGCAAGTGTTGTGGGGTGGCACGAATTGCCCCGGTCACCGCCCCGGCTGTGACGATCTCGCCGCAGGCATTTGGATTCCACTCAGCGCGGAACAATACACCACCCACAACCCGAACGGACAATACATCCGTGTAGGAGGCGGCACACATCAACTGGATGATGGCCGGGCATTGGCTCAATCTATTGCAAGCGGACAGTATGCCTATCCCGTCATCAGCTTTACGCTCATGGTCGCGCCGAACACATTGCAGATCGTCAACAGCGACGATGGCATTGCCGAGATCACGGCGTTTGCAAGCAAAATGAATGGCTATACCTTCGTCCGCTGGGCAAATATCGAAGAGACCGCTCAAGCCTGGGTCGCAGCAGGAAGCGTTCCAAGTCGCATTGAGATGGAGTAACCTGGTATGCGATTTAAATGTATTATCTGTGCCAGTTTGACGCTGGGCTGTCAGCAAACTCGGATAGTTAGAATTGAATTATGTTTAACATCACTTGGTTACTTTCTTCCCTAACTTCAGTATATTTGAAAAGTGGCAGGTTCATTGTTTTTATAAAGGGTTTTCAAATGTCTCGCAGAGCAGCGATCTACATCCGGACATCATCCGAAACACAGGGCGAAAAGTCCAGTCCGCTTGAACAAGAAGCAGATTGTCGGTATCTTGCCCACGAAAAGGGATTGCAGGTGGTTCGCGTCTATCGGGATGTGGAAAAGTACCGGGTAGGCGGCAAACTGGTCGAACCATCAGGGAGTCGCTTAGATCGCCCAGCCTTGCAAGCCATGCTCAAAGACGCCGCCAGAGATAAATTCGATGTCATTCTCGCCTGGCGCGAAGACAGACTGTATCGCGGAATACGAGCGATGTTGACAGTCCTGGAAACCGTACAGGACTACAAGATCGAAATCCTGCTTGCAAAAGAAACCTTCGATTCCAAGATCGCTCCCATCCGCGCTTGGGTAGCTCAGATGGAATTAGACAGTATGAAAGAACGGATGGAGATGGGAGTCAAAGCGCGGCTGAAAGCAGGAAAAGCAAATACGGGACAGGATCGCCATGGATATATTCGCATAGGTGAAAATATCTACCTTGTCGAAGAAGAAGCGAAATGGGTCCGGAACATCTTTAATTGGTACATTCAGAAAACTCCCCTCAATCAAATTCGAAAACGCCTGATCGCTGGCAATGCTCCACAAAAGGGGAGCAGCATTCCCCGACACATCCAATGGTCCCGGTCCAGTATTCAGGCTATACTGCGGTCTGCCAGAGAATATGCGTATGGATTCAAAAGCTATTCCCGTGCAGGGCAGACCTTCCAAATCCCAGTTGCACCCATCCTCGATATATCCACCTATGAATTGTTTGTGAAGATGCGAGAAGAAAACAAAACCTACCCCAAACACCGCAGGCAAAATGATTACCTGCTATCCGGGCATCTGAAATGTGCCTGTAATTTGACTTGGCGGGCACGCACCGCAACCCATCGCAACAGTCGCAAGGGAGAGTGGGTGGAGCGCAAAACCCCGATCAGTACCTACTTCTGCCCACAACCCCATAAAGAACTCAGACCGCCAGACTGTCCCAAATCCGTGAGCGCCAAACAAGCAGAAACACAGGTCTGGAAGAAACTGTATGAGTTCGCTATGAACCCAGAATTCCTGCATACGCAAGCCAAAGACCTGGTCAAGCAACTCCAGCAAAGGTATGAACATCTACAAAAAGAACGGGGACAGATTCTTGAAGAGCTGGAAAAAGAGTCCGCCAAGCGCCAGGAAGTGATTACGGAAGCCCGCATAAAGATGAGGGCGGATGCTGTATTTGATGCGCGGATGCGTGAATTGTATGCAGTAGAAGAACGATTGAAGCGCAGGCTGACAGCCCTGGAACAAGAAATAGACCCCTATGTCAGATTGGATTGGGAAGAAAAGGTCAAGGAGTATGTGACGGATCTTCAGGCTGGGATCATAGAATTGAATAACACGATCCCCAAGACTTCCGAAGAACAACATCGAGTCTTTTTGATGAAAAAGCAACTGGTGGATGAACTTGTCACTGAAGCGATGATCGATGGTAAGCGAGATATTCAGGTGGAGTTTCGAGCCAAAATCATGGATCAGACAGTGAGTCAACAACTCTTGGATTTTCCGAATGGTGGTGAAATTGTAGTTCGGCTCTAGCGACCAGTTTCTAATGAAAAAGATAACGCTTTGATAACCCCGTAAAAGACAATGGGGTTATCAAAGCGTTTTTGACATTAAATAAGCACTTCCCGATGTAGGTGATTGGGAAGTGCGGCATGATCTTTTATAGGAGCAGGGTGTGGTATGTATTAAATGTGGTTCAACGTGGGTCGAAACTTATACCCGTATACATGATATATGCCGCGCAGGGCAGATCCTATTGCGGTTATGAGACATGGAAAGCAAAATATTCACATTAAGGTGAATGTTATAATCTGGCAATCTTATGATCCAACGACTTCAAACCCAGCTTATCTTACTTTTTATTGCCTTTGCGCCGCTTGTGCTCGTCTCTGTTGGCGTCACCTATTGGGGTTTGCAGACTCAGGGACAGGATGCGCTGGTGATCAATCTGGCGGGTCGTCAGCGTATGTTGATTCAACAGATGACGCGCTTGTCGTTTCAATTACAGGACGGGGATGAGGCTGCATCTGTTTCCTTGAGGGAATCTGAACAGATCTTTAGCCAGACCCTATCTGCCCTGCAACATGGGGGAAGTGTGCCGTATTTGGCGGACAGTGTCGTCAATTTGCCAGCGACAAGCGATGCACAGATTCAGACAGCATTGCGTGAGGTAGAGTCCAGTTGGGGACAGTACCGTTCCACATTGGATGCGATGACTGTCTCAAATGCTTCGGCATCACTTCAAGCTACCCTTGAAGGACAATCCGATGATCTGGTGCAAAAAGCCGATGCGGTGGTGCGTTTGTATGAAGCGACTTCAACCGCCAAGGTGAATCGCTTGCGTGTCATTCAAGTAGTATTTTTGGTGTTCGCAATGATGTTGCTCGCAGTAGGCGCATGGATGACGCGCCGCTCCCTGCTCAAGCCGTTGGACGATTTGGGTTTGGCGGCAAAAAGACTCGGGGAGAATCAGCTTGATGCGCCGATTCAGGTTGAAGGTCCAGAAGAGATGCGGGCATTGTCACAAGCGTTCGATGAAATGCGTTCCCGTCTCCATACCGCGCGCGAAGAACTCATCCAATGGAATGTCACACTCGAACAACGTGTTGCCCAACGCACAAAAGAACTCGAAACGCTCAATGAAGTCAGCCGTGAAATTTCGTCGCGTCTCGATATTCATCAAGTGTTAAATTCAGTCACCGAAAAAGCACGTGTGTTGTTGGGCGGCGAGGCGGCGGCACTGTGTCTTGTGGACGAAAGCCAGCATTGGCTAAAACTTCAGACCTTGAGTGGACCCAAACATGCGGTCGTTGGCAACACCATGCGCGCCGACAATGAATTTGCCGATGCCGTGTTGGAAAGCGAAAGCGCGATGATCTGCGGCATTGACGCGTGCCGCGGCGGATGCCGTATGTTATCGAATGAATATCGTACCAGTCATCTTGCCGCGCCGTTGCGCATTGGTGATCGCGTCATCGGCGCATTGTGTGTCGGAAGCCCCGCGCAGAATCAATTCGCAACAGAGTCCGCTGATATGTTGACCAAACTCGCGAATGTCGCGGCGATTGCGTTGGAGAATTCACGCCTGTTCGCGCAAGCCGAGCGTGTGGCAACGCTTGAGGAACGTCGTCGTGTTGCCGCCGAGATGCATGATGGACTTGGACAAACGCTTTCGTATCTCGGTCTGATGACCGATCAAGTTGTTGAATTTCTTTCCGATGGTCAGGATGATGCAGCGCTTGAACGTCTGGGTAAAACGCGCGAGACGCTTGGCAAGGCTACGAGCGATGTCCGCCGCGCGATCAATAAGTTGATGGATGATACACCTGCCCCGAAGGATTTATGTACACGTCTGCATGATACATTGGCTGAAATTGCATCACAACATGACTTGGAGTCGGTCTGGCATTCTGACGCTGGCTCTGCGCCTGATTGCTCTCCGCAAATTGCCGAGCAGGTTTGCAACATCACGCGTGAAGCACTGGTCAATGCGGCGCGACATGCATATGCAAAACAAATTAGCGTGCAGGTGGGACGAAGCGATGGAAATTATTTTGTGACTGTTGAAGATGATGGAAATGGATTCGATACATCCCAGCCCGCGCCAGGTGGACATTTCGGTTTGCAGATCATGCAGGCGCGTGCAAAATATGTCGGCGGAGAGATTAGCATCCAGTCCACGCCTGGAAGCGGAACACGCATCACATTGATGTGGTCTGTGGAAGAGAGAGATTAAGATGGAACAAGTTCGAGTATTACTAGCTGATGATCACGCCCTTTTCCGCGAGGGACTGGCGGGAATTATCCGCGCCCAACCTGATATGCAAGTCGTCGGTGAAGCCAATGATGGCTTGGAAGCCTTTGTCAAAGCGCAGGAATTAAAACCTGACCTGATCTTGATGGATGTGCAAATGCCTGGCATGGATGGCATCGAAGCCGTGAAGCAAATCAAACAGATTCTGCCTGATACAATCATCGTCATGCTCACCGTGCGTGGCGACGACGACATGCTCTTCGAAGCGCTCAAGAATGGCGCGCAGGGTTATCTGCTGAAAGAAATCCGTTCGCAAGCCTTATTGGAAATGCTGTGTGGGGCATTGCATGGGGAAGCCGCCATATCGCCCAATCTCGCGGGGCGTGTCCTTTCGGAATTTCGACGGTTGAGTAAAGGCGGAGGCCAGGAGAAAGACGATGATAGCGGTCTGACGGAACGGGAACAACAGGTATTAGTAAAAGCATCCAAGGGGGCGACGGACAAAGAGATCGCCGCCGCGTTGAACATCAGTCTGAACACGGTCAAGACGCACATACGGAACATTTTGTCCAAGTTGCATGTGTCCACGCGGCGCGAGGCGACACGGGCGGCAAAGGCGAAGGGGATTCTGTAAATGAACTCGCGTAGGTCACGTTACAAACGTGACCTACGTTCTGCATAAAGAACTAATTCTTTTTAAAAAAGAGTGATTTCCGAATCACTCTTTTTTCATTCCAAAGGAGGGAGGGGGGGAGGATGGGATTACTCATTGATTCCAAGTATCCTTCGAAAAGACTTTGTTCCATTTGTCACACACGATCATGTCAAAGCCACGCATCCTGTTGATCAGTTCCCAGCACCTCTTCGGCGAAAGCATGGAGTCGATCCTGCGCGCGGAAAAAGAGGCGGAGTTGATCGGTCCGTGGAACTTGGGCGACCAGGATATTTACAAGCGGCTGGTTGAGGTGGGTCCGTCTGTGGTTGTCATTGCCGATGAGAATTTGCAGAGCGAGCTCGCGGCAGAGTTGACAAAGACCATCATCGAAAGACACCCAGATATATCGGTGATCCGTACTGCGTTGAACGAGAACGTTTTCCGAATCGTTTCCACGCACACATTGCCAGCTCGAGGCGAGGACTTGCTTGAAACCATTCGCACCTGCATTGCTCAGGCACAGGAACCAACCAAATTGGATGAATCATAAAACAGGAGTTTGCAAAAACCATGTTGAAAAATAAAAACAACAAATTTAAACAAATCCCCCTCTTGTTGCTTGCGTTTTTGCTGGTCGGGTGCGGTTCTGCGTTCGATGTCCAGCCAGCTCAGCCTGCTTCCGCGGAGGCGATTGCCAATGGGAACGTCGAGAACGGGCGGAAATTGTTCATGGGCTATGCCCATTTGGAACATGAAGGTCCGCCGTGTATGGGATGTCACAGCGTGGGCGAGAATGGAATCCTTGGCGGCGGAGCTCTCGGACCGAACCTGACCAACATCTCCGCAGAACGCAGTGACGACGAAATCATTGGCGTGCTGTCGAATACGGGGGCGGTCATTTCGCCTGTGATGCAACCAATCTATGGGGTTGACCCCTTGACCGCCGAAGAACAAGCCGACCTGCTGGCTTTCATGAAGGCATCCGCTGGGGAGCCAGAGACAGACAGAGAGTTGTTGGTGCTTGGCGTCAGCATCCTGCTCACGGTTGGCGCCGCTGTTGTGTTGGGGTTTGTGTATCGTAATCGTTTGCGAAGCGTACGCAGAGCGTTGGTGAATAAAGCGGAAAAGGAGCTGTTATGAATTGGATTGAAGAGATTTCAAACCCACATGCTCGTCAGTGGGAGGAGTTCTACCGTAACCGCTGGCAACATGACCGTGTGGTACGAAGCACGCACGGCGTCAACTGCACGGGTAGTTGTTCGTGGATGATCTATGTCAAAGATGGCATCGTCACGTGGGAGTTGCAGGCGTTGGATTACCCCGTACTCAATAATGGACTGCCGCCGTATGAGCCGCGCGGTTGTCAGCGTGGGATTTCGTTCTCGTGGTATCAGTACAGCCCGATCCGTGTGAAGCACCCGTACATGCGCGGCGTGTTGATGGATTTGTGGCGAAAAGCCAAAGAGACGCACCAGGACCCTGTCGAAGCGTGGACAGCCGTCGTTGAGGATGAAGCGGCTCGTAAATCCTTTCATCAGGCGCGCGGCAAAGGCGGATTCCGTCGCGCGAGTTGGGATGAAGTCACCGAGATCATCGCCGCGTCCACGATGTATACGATCAAGAAATATGGACCCGACCGCATCATTGGTTTTTCGCCGATCCCTGCCATGTCCATGTTGAGTTATGCAGGCGGGAGTCGACTCATGCAATTGCTCGGCGCGGTGAGCATGAGTTTCTACGATTGGTACAGCGACCTGCCGCCCGCCAGCCCTGAGACGTGGGGCGAGCAGACCGATGTGGCGGAGAGCGCCGATTGGTTCAACTCGAAGTACATCGTTTCGGTGGGTTCGAACATGAGCATGACGCGCACGCCCGATGTGCATTTCGCCGCCGAGGCGCGTCATAACGGGACGAAGTTGGTTGTGTTCGCGCCTGACTTTAATCAGGTTGCCAAGTATGCCGATTGGTGGGTTCCCGTCAACGCGGGGCAGGATGGCGCGTTCTGGATGGCGGTCAATCACGTCATCATGAACGAGTTCCATTATCAGAACCCCACGCCGTACTTCCTTGATTATATGAAGCGTTATACCGACTCGCCCTTCCTTGTGGAACTCAATGAAGTGGATGGAAAATTCGTTCCTGGTCGTATGGTGCGGGCTGGACAAGTAGAACGTACTAAAGATGTGGAAAACGGCGAATGGAAATTTTTGGTTTGGGATGAACTCAGCAATGCACCACGTATGCCGCAGGGCAGTCTTGGATTCCGTTGGCAACAGCAGAAGGGTCAATGGAACCTGGAACCGAAGGACGGGCTGGATGGAAGCGAGATTCGTCCGCAACTCACGTTCCTTGGCGCAACGGATGAACAGTTGTCGGTTTCGTTCGCTGAGTTCGGCGAGGGCAAATCTTTCCAGCGCAACATTCCTGTTCGAACCATTGAAACCGCGAATGGCAAAGTCGCGGTCGCTACCATCTATGATTTGTTAATGGCGCAATACGGCGTGGGGCGCGGACTCGAAGGCGATTATCCCGCCAGCTACGATGATGAAAATCTTTCCTACACGCCCGCATGGCAGGAACGCTACACAGGCATCGACCGCCAGACGGTGATTCAATTTGCGCGCGAGTGGGCAACGACCGCTGAAAAGACCGAAGGCAAGTGCATGATTATCATCGGCGCGGGTGTCAATCACTGGTATCACAACAACCTCATCTATCGCGCCTGCATCGGTGCGTTGATGTTGACGGGTTGTGTGGGTCGCAACGGCGGCGGGTTGAATCACTACGTGGGTCAGGAGAAGTTAGCCCCTGCCGCGCCGTGGGCTTCGATCGCTTTTGCTTTGGATTGGCAGAAGCCGCCGCGTCAAATGAACTCACCTTCCTTCCATTACATTAACAGCGATCAATGGCGATATGAGCGCACCTATACGGAACCTCAACCTGTTTCTCGTCCTGATAGCGAATCTCACCGTGACATGACTCAAGAGCACACGCTCGATGCGAACATCCGCGCCGTGCGCATGGGATGGTTGCCGTCGTATCCGCAGTTCAACGTCAGCTCGCTGGAAATTATCAGAAAAGCGGAGCAGGCTGGGGCGAAGTCGGACGCGGAAATTCGTCAATGGGTGGTGAATCAATTGAAGAGCGGCGAACTGAAGTTCGCGGTACAGGATCCTGATGCTCCCGAAAATTGGCCTCGTCTGTGGTTCATCTGGCGCGGCAATGCGCTCAATGCCAGCGCGAAGGGACAGGAATATTTCTTCAAGCATTATCTCGGCACGCATCATCAGATCATTTCGGAAGAAGTGGATAAGAGTCATTTCAACGAAGTGACGTATCGCGATGAAGCGCCCGAAGGCAAGTTTGACTTGGTGGTGGACATCAACTTCCGCATGGATACTTCGGCGTTGTATTCGGATATCGTTTTGCCGACGGCGAGTTGGTACGAGAAAGATGACTTGAACAGCACCGACATGCACTCGTTCATTCATCCGCTTCAGATGGCAGTGCCGCCTTCATGGGAATCGAAAAGCGATTGGGATATTTTCAAAATATTGGCGGAGAAATTCAGCGAACTCGCGCCGACGCATTTCCCTGAACCCGTGCGTGATCTGGTGGCGATGCCGCTTCAACACGATACGCCCGCCGAGATGGCGCAGGCGCACATCCGTGATTGGGCGAAGGGCGAATGCGAACCCATCCCTGGCGTGACGATGCCGAACTTCATCGTGACCGAGCGTGATTATGTCAATTTGGGCAAGCGCTTTGTTTCGCTGGGACCGAAGGTGGAGAAGGAGGGCTTCGCCATCCACGGTATTCACATGGAAGTGGGCGACCTGTATCGGGAATTGTTGAAGAGCAAACCGACGGTCACATGGAACGGGCAGACCTATCCATCCTTGACCGTTGCGCGTGACGCCGCCAACATCATTTTGAATCTCGCTCCTGAAACGAATGGCGAAGTGGCGTATCGCGCCTTCAAGGCGGAAGAAGAACGCATCGGTTTGAAACTGACCGATTTGGCTGAACCCACCCGCGCCGTGCGAACGGATTTCAAGGACGTTGTGCGACAGCCGCGCCGTTTGCTCAACAGTCCCATTTGGACGGGCATCATGACGGACGGACGCCCCTACGCCGCTTACACATTGAATGTAGAACGCCTCGTCCCCTGGCGCACATTGACGGGACGCCAGCATTTCTATCTCGATCACGAAGGTTATCTGGCATACGGCGAACATCTTCCCACCTACAAGCCGCGTCCTGATCCATTGGCGTTTGGCGATTTGGAAAAGAGTCACAGCGAAGGCAAGACGATTCAGTTGAATTACCTCACGCCTCATGCGAAGTGGCACATCCATTCCAACTACTTTGACAACGACCGCATGTTGACTCTCTCTCGCGGACTCGAGCCACTCTGGATCAGCGAGAAGGACGCAAAGGAAATCGGCATCGTGGATAACGACTGGGTGGAAGCGTACAACGATCACGGCGTCACGGTGACACGTGCCATCGTCAGTGCGCGCATTCCGTCAGGCATCTGCATCCTCTATCATGC
>JBEBCV010000474.1:0-2984 GCA_041157505.1 Chloroflexota bacterium
ATGCGTTCCCTTTCGGGGGTGCGTGCCAGCATGAGCCCGGCGAGGAAGGCGCCCGTGATGGCTGCCATGCCGCCAAATGCTTCTGAGGCAATGCCATATGCCAGCATGATGACGAGGGAGATGGTCAACAAACCCTGACTGATCGGAAGGTGGGAAATGCGGCGGATGATCCATGGTAATGCCCATAGGCCGAACAAGACCGATGCCACCAGAAACAGGATCATACGCACAAGAATTATTAGAACATCTGCAGTGCTGCCCGTTCCACCTTGTAATGCCAGAAAGACCGAGAGCAAAAGGATGATGAGAATATCATCGAACACAGCGGCACCGAGCAGGCTCAAGCCCACACGGCTGCGCAGGGCTTTTAGTTCAATCAAGGTTTGGGCGGAGATACTGACACTGGTGGCACCCAACGTCAACCCAAGAAAGAGCGCGGAGGATTGTTCAAAACCAAAGAGCAACCCTGTACTCCATCCCAACAGGACGGGTACGATCACACCCATCAAACCTGCCAGTGCTGCCACCCGAATGTTCTGGCGCATCTCTCCAAGGTGTAGTTCCAACCCGGCGAGGAACATCAACAAAAGCACGCCTAATTCACCAAGTTTGGCAACCGTTTCAGCAAGCTCGTGTTCGATGAATGGCAGGTTAAGCAGATTGATGAGCGATGGACCCAGGAGGATGCCCACCAATAATTCGCCCAGCACCGATGGTTGACCGATGCGAATGCTGAGATATCCTGCCATCTTGGCAGATAGCAGGATAATGGAAAGTAGAAAAGCAAGTTGAAGGAATAGAGTCATGGTTATCATTCAAGGTCAAGCGTTCTTCGGTTTTTTAGAAAATAGACCATCTCCTTTTTGGGAACGGTAGACTGTTACCATGAGATAAATAAAAGTGACCGGCGCATAAATAAAAATGAATGTGGTGATGGCGTTCAATGCAGGGCTTTCTGCCGCGCGCATGATGACGTACACCATGTAGAGGATGTAATATGAGAGGAGCAACCCGCCCTCAAGGCGAGAGATACGACTGTCAATATAAAAGATGGGCAGTGTAACCAGCGCTACAAAGACCATCACTGGCAGGTCGAATTGCAGAGCACGGCTTGCCACCGCAATCCCTTCCGGTGCAACAACAGCACCAATGCCCAGCACACCCAATAGGTTAAAAATATTGCTTCCCACTGCATTCCCTACCGCAATATCGTTTTCGCCTTTGAAGGCGGCAATGACCGAGGTTGCCACTTCGGGTAGGGAAGTTCCTATTGCAACGATGGTCAGACCGATCACCAATTCACTGACGCCGAATGACTTTGCGATTTCTGAAGCAGATTCCACCAACCAATTCGAGCCGAGGACGAGCAGCGCAAGCCCTATGAGGATAAGAACAACATGGATGATGGTGCTGCGCGTCGAAAGTTTTTCTTTTGGCGCAAATGCCTCGGCATATTCTTTTTGAACCGCTTTGGATTCCTGACGGCTTTGTTTGACAGCGAACATGGTGTAGGCGATCAACCCGAACAACAATAGCGTTCCATCGATCAAGCCTAGTTTTCCATCCAGGGCGAGCCCCAGAGTGATAAGCGATATACCAAGCATAATGGGCACGTCTTTACGGATGAGTTGTTCCGCAATGACAATAGGTGCAACGATCGAAGTCATTCCAAGGATAAATAAGATGTTGAAGATGTTTGAACCCAGTACATTGCCCAATGTCAAATCACCCTGACCGGATGCTGCAGCCTGTAAAGAGACCGCGATCTCTGGTGAAGCGGTTCCTATGGCAACAATGGTCAAGCCAATGACGAGGGGTGATACGCCAAATGCTGCAGCAAGTCGTGATGCACCTCGCACCAACAAGTCTGCGCCGATGATCAATGTGACAAGTCCTGCTATGAAAAGGAGGAAGGTGTTTGTCATGGTTTGCTCCGTACTATGAAACCCAAAATTGATATACCATGAACTTTTTGAATTAAGATTAATTCCTTCATTAAATCAAAAAGAGACGATCACACATCGTGACCGTCTCTCAATATAGATCGTTTAATGCTTCCTATTTAAATATTCCGGCACCTCGATCATCGGTGGACGTTCGTATTCAGGGATCTGCTCCACTTCGAGAAAGTATCCCTTGTTGTCGTGACGGATCAATTTCATCGAGCGGTTCACATCTTCCAACACGGCGCGACCGAATCGTTTTTCCAATTTGCGTATGACCGTTTGAATGATGGCAAAAGACATTTTGCTCAGTGCTTCCAAATGTTGATTGTGATGGATGCGCTCAAGCAAATCCACCTGGGCAATGGACTCCAAATGAAACTTCTCGTAGATGTCGATCAGGAGTCCGGTTTCCACGCCGTAGCCGGAATAGAAAGTGGCTTGTTCGAGGGCTTTGCGCCTGCCTGCATATTCACCTGAAAGTGGTTGGATGACGCCGGAAAGTTCCGGGTAAAAGAGATTCAATAACGGGCGTGCTGTCAATTCAGTCACACGTCCACCGCCGCCTGCCTGCATTTTTTGCCCCACTCTCAATGGTCTGCGATAAAAGCCTTTGACCAACTGGATCTGCGGATTGGTCAACAGCGGACCAATGATGCCGTACACAAAGCGCGGATGTATGTTGACGATGTCTGTATCGATCCATACAATGATATCGCCTTTGGTGACCAGCAAACTTTTCCAAAGCGCTTCGCCTTTTCCGAAGCGCGGCTCCATATCTGGAAGCAATTCCTGATGGATGTAAACCGGCACACCTTCTTTTGCTGCGATCTCACGCGTGCGGTCGGTCGAATTTGAATCAATGAGCACGATCTCGTCCAAAAGAGGGAAGCGCCGCATCAATTCTTTTTTCATGGTGCGAATGACTTTGCCCACGGTCTCTTCTTCGTTCAAGGCGGGCAAGGCAAGGCTGATGGTCACGCCTTGCTGTTTTTTTGTTTCCACCAATTCACGCAGGTTGCTGAATTCATCAGCATGAAA
>JBEBCV010000475.1:0-11907 GCA_041157505.1 Chloroflexota bacterium
CAGATCATAGGTATAGGCTGATACCCACGTTCGCGGAGCTTGTCCTTCTGGTGAGAAGCTGGAGTAGGCGACATTGGCGCTATTCTTCGCGGCTGATGGGTCGTAATCGCCGAATTCAACACCACCAGTAAGCCAGGTTGGGTCACCACCTGTTGCTGACACAGACCAAAGATCATAATCGGGTCCCATGCCTGCATGGAAAATGACAGTGGCACTGTCCATTGCCCAGGTAGGTTGTTCATCCCAACGCGGACCAAATGTCAACTGGATCGGTTCGTTTTGCACAGTGCCCTGCACGTTCACTGCAATTTTCCAGATGTCGCCATTGAGCATGTAGGCGACCCAGTTCCCATCGGGTGACCAGACGGGTTGCTGCCCGCTTGGGACAAGGATGGTTTCGGTGCCAACCATGACTTGAATTGGAATCGTGCGGATCGAACCGTCCATATCCTGGAAGACGATGCGTTTTCCGCTTGGCGCCCAGTCTCCAGCTATGCCATTCTCACGCACAAGGGTGGGAGTGCCGCCAGTGACAGGGACGATGTAGAGGTTGGGAGTATCCGTCCATGCAGTATCGAAGAGGACCCACTTTCCGTTAGGGGAAAAGGCTGCGTCGTTGCCACCCGCTTCGGCACCGGAGAGAGGCGTGCTCGTTCCAGTCGTCAAGTCAGTGATGTAGATACTCTGTGAGCCGTCGAACGCAACTACATCATGCGCAACCCATTTCCCGTTGGGTGAGAAGCTTGGGTTGAATTCACCCGCATCGCGGATGTTGGTGAGCTGTTGCGTAGTGCCTGTCTGCGGGTTGTACCCATAAATATCATAGGTGCGGCAGGTGAGTGTTTTGGGTGAGTTGCTGAGCTGTACCCATTCGCCGTTTTGCAGGTCTTGTGCGTAGGTGACGATGTTGTGCGGTTCGTAGGGCGAGATCACATCCCATAAGGGCATGGAGAAGGAGCAGTTGCCGTCTTCACACACCCCGGCGTTATACAGGTCTTCACGATAGTCACTTGCATAGAGCCAATACGGTAAAGATGTACCGTCGATGCCGACTTCAATGGCAACATCGGTCAGGCGGTCATCGGGGTCGGTTGCCCAGCCGCCTACGCCGCAGTTCCAGTTGGGTACATCGCCCGAGTCATAATCGTGGAAGCCTTCGGGCAGGAATCCCCAGCCTTCCGTCATTTCAAAGTAATCGAAGTCTGCGGGGATATCCCAGTCAGGAGTGAAAAAATCCTGCGCTGCTTGAATGCCCACACCATTGACTTGAAAGTTATCGGGCAGCCAATGAATGCCGATCTCTGTCCATGTAATGCCTTCATGGCTGTACAACGCACGCACCATGTTGCCGCGCCGTTCAAGGCGCAGATAGTTCTCGGTAGTATTGAATGGATTGTAGAATTCGGTCGCGAAGTTTCCATCGACGAACTCGCCATTTGAGATCTTGTCGAAGTAGATGCCGCTGCCGACACATCCTCCTTCAATATCGCAGAAGGCGCGTCCGAAACTGATGAAGTTGCTCTGATCCTGCCAGAGGACCAGCCCTGCAAGTTGGAAGTTGGTATCAGGCTCGAAGAAAACGCGCGTTTCGATGGAGAAGTCTCCCGCAGCGACGGGGCGCAGCAGCAGGTTTTCGCCTCCTGTTCCGTATGGCGAGGTGAAGATGCGCAGATTTCCGTTTTCGAATGTCCACTTATTGGGATTTTCATTCATCCAAGCCCAGCCCTCTGCCAGCGGACCGTCGAACTCATCCCGCCAGACGATGGGGTCTTGAGCAAATACTTCGTTTGTTGTTGGAAATACAAGCGCCAGAACGATCAATCCCACCAGGACGCTATAGAATTTCATATTCTTTTGTGTGTCCATTTGATCCTCCTTCGACCAAAGTTGGATGACACATACAGGCGCGAAAGAACAGCGCCAATCTAATGACTTATCAAAGTTTTTGGCTGGCCTCCTTCCAAACTGCAACGGGACTTTCCCATTACCTGCACTGAAGTTAACTCGCCGCTATTCAAATAAAAGGATGTAGGTGGAACTTGTGATCTCTGCCCTGCCACTTTGTGGACGAACTATCGCTGAACGATAAGCGGCGAATTTTTTTCGTCATTTTCTTTTTAGCACAATAAGACTTCCATTACAAGAAAACTTGTCCTACAAGTTGTTACCCAAACAAAGGATATTGGAACGTTGTGACTAAAACCGCCATATAAACGTGGTAATTAAATAAAATTCAAATAAATTCTTATGTGCATAACCTCCCAACCAATGGAATAAAAAAAACGCCGGGCATTTCGCCCAGCGTTCTGACCATCAACAGACTTAGTGATACCCATTCTTCTTCAATACTTCTTTCAACGTGGAACCCAGTCTTGTTATGCCTTCGCGGATCATATCTGGTGAAGAGTACGAGAAGTTGATGCGCATGGTGTTCTTGCCGCCGCCATTTGGGTGGAAGGCTGCCCCCGGCACGAATGCCACTTTACGGTCAATGGCAATTCGCAATACCTCGGCTGCATCCACACCTTCGGGCATCATGCCCCACAGGAACATCCCCCCCTGCGGTTTGGTCCAGCGCATTTCGGGGGGGAACATCTCATCCATCATTTCGAGCATCACATCACGGCGTTCCTTGTATGTCGCACGAATGACCTTGACATGTTCATCCAGGAATCCGCCTTTGCCGACTTCGTATGCAACTTGCTGGTTAAAACTGGAAGTGTGCAGATCTGCGGCTTGCTTGGTCATTACCAGTTTTTGAATGACATTGGGCGGAGCCACCACCCACGCCAAACGCAGACCCGGCGCAAGCAGTTTCGAGAAGGTGCTCAAATAGATCACATTGCCTGTATATTCATTGCCGCCATCATTGCGGTATTGAGCGTCCAAATAAACGACCGAAGGCAGGTGTTCACCGTCGTATCTTAATTGACCATAGGGGTCGTCTTCAATGATCGGCACCCCATATTGGTCTGCCAGCGCCACCAAACGCTTGCGGCGTTCGAGGCTGAGAGTTGAACCGGAGGGGTTCTGAAAGTTCGGCAGCACATAAATGAACTTCGGTCCGACACGAAGCGCTTGTTCCAACTCTTCCACGATCATGCCGTTCTCATCTGCTGGCACAGAAATATATTGCGCTCCATATGCATTCCACGCCTGTAGTGCGCCGAGATAGGTTGGAGATTCCACTACAATGTAATCGCCGCGGTTAATGAACAACCTGCCGATAAAATCCAATGCCTGCTGTGAGCCAGATGTGATCAAAATATTCTCCGGCGTTACTGAGACCTTGTATCGTTCTGTATGCCTTGAGATCATCTCGCGTAAAGGACGGTAGCCTTCCGTTGTGCTGTATTGCAAGGCTTGTGCGCCGTGTTCTGTCAGTACGCGATTGCATGCCTCCTGAAACTGTTGAACAGGAAAAACTTCTGGCGCAGGCAAACCGCCGCCGAACGAAATAATATCTGGCTGTTCTGTCAGTTTTAGTAACTCACGGATGACCGAGCTTCCCATTTTTTGTGTGCGGTGGGCGAAGCGATACTCCCAGGGTGTCTGCATTCTTACTCCTTAGTGAAGAGATAAAAAAAGCCTGACAGGTACACGGGTACCCATCAGGCTCGCTGACTCATGGCACTAGAATGCCTAAAAGTTTTATGGCCAGGAATCCATTCATGGCACCCTTATCTTACCTACTTTTTACAGCAGGCGCAACTGTTTTTTGTAATTGTAGCGGACTGAAAATAACATGACAAATTGCAGGATACCCCCCGCCTCCTGCTGAAATTTGACCTGCCTCAGCGCTTCAAAAAGGACCCTTCCCGAAGGTGTTTTGCCCTTACCTGATTTATAAAAAATACATGTTTTCCCCCTTGCGCGAAATATCAGTTCTGGTAAAATTAGATTTGCAACGACTAGGGTGCCCCCCTCACCCTAGTCGTTGCACTTTAATTTCCAGACTAAAAAAGCCGCTGTCGAAAACGACAGCGGCTTTTTGCTTTTTTCCGGGATTTACCCAAATATTGCAATGATCATCACCCCAACAAAAACGATCGCTGACCCTACCACCCGAACTCCCCCCATCTGTTCCTTCAAAAAGCGCCAACCCAGGAATGCCCCGATCACCGCGCTAACCTCGCGGATCGCGCCTGAATAACTGAGCGGTGCAAAGGTGTAGGCAAATAGCGCCAGCATGTAAGCGATCAGCCCCAACACCCCGCCCATGAGCAGATAATTACGGTTCTGCTTCCACACCCGTGAAAAAGAACTCACACCATAATGATAGGCAATATATGGCGTTGTCACGAATGGCACCATCACAAACATGGACAAACCATATGGCAGGGCAGGTCCGCTTTTGACAGCAAACCCGTCGATAAAGGTGTACATTGAGATGACCAATGCCACCGTCAACGCGGTGAAGATGCCTTTCAGATGGACTTTCTCGCCCTTGCTTTGCAGCAGCGTTGTTGCGCCTATGACCATCATGCCAATGGTGATCATTGCAAGACCGATATACCCGGCTGTTGTCAATTGTTCCTGTAAAAAGATCGCTGTCCATACCACCAGCAGGGCAGGAGCCGCTCCGCGGGCAATGGGATACACGAGCGAAAAGTCATGGTCGCTGTAAGCAATACAGAGCAAAATGAAATAGATCGCTTCCAACAGCATACTGATGATTGCGAACAGCCACATATCGCGGGGTGGCAGCCCTGAATAGAAGACCATCACTACCAATGCAAGGATTCCGCTCAAAATGGTCTGCCAACCCATGGCAACGTATTTCTCTTCCGCGCTTTTAAGCAGGAAATTCCATAGCGCGTGCATGGATGCAGAAAAAAACAAAAGAACAAGCGCAAGTATAGGCATTAATTACCTCAGGAATTCGATCAGAATTTTATTCACTTCGTCTGCTTCGTCATGCTGAACCCAGTGAGTTGCTTTCTCGAAAAATATTAACTTGCCATCATCACATAATTCCACCGATGGTTGCGCCATTTCATAACCAAGCGCTACATCATTCTTTCCCCACAGGATCAATGTTGGGACCTTGACCCTGCGATCGGTCCTGTCCTTTTTCCAGAAGAGCGCTTTCAGGCTTTCACGCACCACCGAGCGATACCAGTTCAACATTCCCGTCAACGCGCCCGGCTGCGACCAGGCTTTTCTATATTCTTCAATATCTTCGCGGCTAAATGTGCTCTTTCGACCCGAGCCGACAATGGTTCGTACCAGGTTGCGATAGTTGTCTTTTCTTAGAATCCATTCTACAAATAGGGGAATTTGAAAGAAGAAGACATACCATGATTTCTTTCGCTGCTCCGCATTTTCCAATATGAACCTTGTCATCACATCCGGATGGGGCACATTGAGAATGGAAAGTTTTTCCAAACGGTCAGGATGATGCAAGGCAATATTCCAGGCAACCACTGCGCCCCAGTCGTGTCCCACGAGGCGCGCCTTTTTTATCCCGAAATGATCCAACAAACCAATGACATCCTCCGCCAACGCATTGACGTTATACGCGGAGACACCCTTCGGCTTATCCGAAAGGTTGTATCCGCGCTGATCTGGTGCAATGACGTGGAACCCTGCTTGTGTTAGAGCGGGAATTTGTTTGCGCCACCCATAGCTGAATTCGGGGAAGCCATGCAATAAAATGACCGGCGTCCCGTCTGCGGGTCCGTCGGTCACGACATGAAGGTTGATGTTGTTCGTCCCAATGAACTGACTTGGCATGGGCGCGAGTATAACGGAAAATGCCAACCCCGAGTTTCTGAATTTAAGAAGAGCAGTTAGATTTGAGATGTCAAAACGTTATTTTGAACAAAACGCCGCAAATACCTGGTTGCATACGAAGTGTTGTTGGAGATGTTTAGAGATCATTGACGTTTACAGTTCTTATATCTTGAGAATTGGGGAGAGAAATGGTGAAACTACTACCCTTTCCGCTTTGGCTGTTAACCGTAATGCTCCCGCCATGCAAGCGAGCCATTTGTTCAACCAGGGTCAATCCCAGCCCTGTGCCCGATGCTTCGCGTGCCAACCCTGAATTCAACTGAATGAAAGGTTGGAAGATACGTGCCAGATCACTTTGTGGTATCCCGATTCCTGTATCCCAAACCTGGATATTGACCACGTTAAGTGCTGGTTCAGAATAGACTTTTATGCCAATTTCACCGCCCTCTTGCGTAAATTTGATGCCATTGCTGAGCAGGTTAACTATCATTTGTTTTAACCGGCGTTCATCGGCCTGTATGAATCGAACTTTATCATCGATCTCAAGATGAATTTTCTGACTCTTCTTTTTTGCTAAATGTTCAACGATCTGCAGAGTGGCTTCGCAAATTTTGTGAATATCCACTTTGTGGATGTTCAATTGGATTTTGCCTGATTCGATCTTGGCAAGATCAAGGATCTCGTTGATCAATTCCAATAGATGTTTGCCACTCTCATTGATGGTCTGCAGGTATTTTTCTTGACGTTGGTTGATCGGACCGATCGTCTCTTCAAGCAGGCTTTCGGACAACCCCAATACTGCATTTAATGGAGTTCGCAGTTCATGACTCATATTTGCCAGAAATTCATCTTTCATGCGTAAAGCTTGTTCCATTTCAAGGTTGGCTTTTCGCATGGCGATCTCTGCTTGTTTGCGGCCGGTAATATCACGGAAAAATCCATTGGTAACCCGCTTGCCATCATTTCTCACTTGAATACTGATACTGCCTTCTACGATCACCAAGCTGCCGGATTTTGTTCGAAACCCAACCTCAAGGATCTGGGATTTACCGTCCTTCATAAAACCTTCGAATAGTTTCAAGCAGTGTTCGTGATAATCCTTATCAACGACCTGCAACATATTCAAACTCTCTGCCTCTTCAAAGGTATATCCCAGGGTTCGGCACCATGATTGATTGACGTAGATGTAATACCCACTTTCATCGAGGCTTTGAATCAGATCATTGGCAGTATCTAAAAAGAGTTGCAGGCTTTTTTCGCTTTTTCTCAGCGCCATGGTGCGTTCTTCCACCAGGGCTTCAAGACCTGAGTGTAAGCGTGCGTTTTGGATCGCGAGACCAGCATACCCAGCAAAGAGTTGGATCGCTTCAATATCTGCGGGGGTTATGGGCTTTTTCGTTATAAGATTATCAACCGCGATGAGTGCCACCGGGGCATCGCCAGCCCAGGCTGCCAACATAATATGTTGTTTGACTCCCCGCATTTCGTTGTTTGGCGAAGATGGGTATTCTTTCTCGTAATCAGTGGTCACTTTTATGCCATTGGGGTTTTGCAGCGCAACTTGCCAGTCACTTTGGTCATTAACTATTTCAAGGAACCAATCATTTTTCACCCTCTGCCCGTTTCGATCTGTGCCATAGGTTCCTTGTATGGCATTTTTTTCTGCATCGTAAAGGAACAACCCCACCCGTTCGAACCCCAGATTTACGGTAATGTTCTGATGGATCTCACGCAGGCAGGTATCAAGGTCGGTGATGGAGGTGATGTTTTTCCCGGCATGGATGACCTTTTCCAATAATTTTTGCAGGTATTCCAATTCTGCTTCGGCGCGTTTTCGTTCGGTGATATCGAGAACGGTGCCAATGAATTTGGTGATCCTCTCATTGGCATCTTTTTCGACTCGATAGGTCGGTTTCAAGACCCGCATCTCTCCACGTTCTGGATTGGTGCGATAAGTGAATAGTGTGGTTGTCTCTTCTCCATGCATCATTTTGAATAAGACGTTACCAAGCATTTCACGGTCTTCCGGGTGGATGTGTTCCAGAAATGCGGGTATGGTCGGTATACCCTCAGTCGGGTCGATGCCAAACAACGTGAACATTTGCTGGCTCCACTTATCCTGGTTGGTCAACAGATCATGTGACCAGCTTCCCAGCCCTGCTTGTTGTTCTGCATCTTCCAGCGTAGAGGTCATTTCCCGGCGTTCTGCTTCCAGCATCTTTTGCTCTGTAATATCGGCGGTGATCCCAACGGTTCGTAACAACTCGCCTTGCTTGCCAAGGATCGGATAGGAACGATCAGAGACCCAGCGAATTTCACCGTCTGGGTGTACGATGCGGTATTCGACCACAGAGTTTTCGCCGCGGAGGTCACTTTCAAAGGAGTCGAAGACGATCTGCCGATCTTCCGGGTGTACAAGATCAATGAATTCCTTTCGACCAAGATACAGATCTTCAGCCGAACAACCAAATAGTGAATCACATGCCGGGCTGGCATAATTGATTTTGCCCGTTTTTTCAGAAATCCAGAAAACTTCTTCAATATGCGTGGCAAGTTGTTCGAAGCGTTGGTTGCTTTCGAACAGTGATTTTGCCAGTTGGTGTTTTTCGGTAATATCCAGCACTTGAAAGATCAGGCGGTCTGTCTCGTCAAGGTTCAATTTTCCAATGGTTACTGAAACATAACGGATCTCATCGTCTTTTCGCCATAATGAAGTTTCCAAGTTTCGAACCTCCCCATGTTCATGGGTAAGTGTTAGCATCTGTTCCAGTGTTTCAGCATTTTTCCAGATCTTTGTTTCTTCTTTGTTTCTACCAATTAATTCTTGACGGGTGTAACCACATAATTCAACGAACATTGTATTAACATCGATCCATCGAAGATCATCTATTGTTGCAATAGCTGTTGGTATCGGGCTGTTCTCGAATATAGCAGCAAAACGTCGCTGACTGGCAGATAAGGACTTCTCTATTTCTTTACGTTCTTTCAGTTCATTATTTAATTTTTGAAGGGTATGTCTGACGATCCAACTTGCATAATATTGAAGAAGCACAAGCATTAATAAATTAGCGCTTTGAATGCTCCAATACCTGAAAGGTAAATATACATATTGCGGGTTCGGAAGGATGCCATTTTTTTCCAGATACGCCATTCCAAACCCAGTCATGGCGCTGAGCACCGCGAACAATCCCATTTGTCTTCCACCCAGTGTGATCCCTGCCAGGAAAGTTAGTAAAAAGTACCCAGGAAAAATCGGTCCGCGAAGTCCGCCGCCAGTGACGGCAATTCCGGTCAGCAGCAACCAAGTTACCCAAACAGTAAGAATATTTGCCTGACGAACGAAGCCACGCTTGATAAGGAAGTAAAAGAACAGGTGCACTGCATCAAACAGAGCTGCAATGGTGAGAAATCTGGGTCCGTTTTGCGGAGTGAAAATGCTCAGGGACACACAAACTACTGTGAAAAGGGTAGTGATTGACCAAATATAGAGGGTGAGTAATACCTCTGTTTGTTTCTGGGATTCTTCAATGGAATTGGGCAGAGTGAACAGGGGTTGCAAGTGTTTTAAGAATTTAAGAAATGAGTTTTTCATTTTGCTCATGACAGATGCCTGTTCTTCGCGCTGATTTTGATATTAAAGATGAGTTTGGTCTATTTTTTCATTATTCTCCAAAGCCGTAAATACGGGAAACCCCTACTTGTATTGAAAAAAAGAGGATGTTATGAAAAAACAGCCTTAAATTGGGGAATCCATGCGAAATTGCAGGAGTTGTGTTCAAGTGTTCGGCGGTTGTGCTATGAAGTTAGATGCTGTTCACCCCTTGACCTGACCTGGCAGGGCAGCGGTATAAGGGAAAAATGTGGGTTACTGATATACTGTTGAAAACCAATATGCCTACTATTAAAATTCTTAATGGAAGTTGTCTGGATTATTTGCACGATAGTAAGAAAACCGGAATGGTTGATTTAACCTTTCTAGATCCGCCGTTTAATCAGAATAAAGATTATAAATTTCACGATGATAACCTTGCGATGGAAGAGTACTGGCAAATGATGCGCGATGTTTGTCAGGGAATTTATGATGTAACTTCTGTCGGTGGAGCAATATATTTTATGCAACGCGAGAAGAACACAGAGGAAGTATTGCGCTGTTTGCGCGAAACTGGCTGGACTTTGCAGAACCTCATCATTTGGAAGAAGAAGACTTCGGCGGTTCCAGTAGCGGGAAAGTATGGCAAACATTATCAGATTTTGGCGTATGCCACCCGAGGCACTAAAGCGCGAGTTTTCAATAGATTGCGTATCTCTCCGCCTTTGCCTGCTAATTACAAATACGAACGCGAGAACGGTGTGTATGTTACCGATATTTGGGATGATATTCGCGAACTGACTTCAGGATATTTTGCTGGGGATGAAGCCATACGCGATGAGAATGGCGAGCGTTTCCATAAACAGCAATCTCCAATTGCTTTGCTCCTGCGTATTATTTTGTCATCCACTAAAGTAGGGGATACAGTCTTTGACCCCTTTGCAGGAACAGGGACAACATTGATCACTGCGCATCAGATTGGCAGGAACAGCCTTGGCATTGAGATCGACCCCAAAAACGTTGCTCTTATTCAAAAGAGGTTGAAAACCATCCGTGAGCCAGACAAAGTGGATAAATATTTCGACGAGTACAAATACACCGAAGACTTGTCGACTTTATGGGGAGCAGAGTCTCCTAAAACTGTTATAAAGACCAAATCTAAACAGCAGTCTTTATTCAAGCAGGGATAATGTATTCAATCTATCATTTCTGGCAAAGTTTGGTTGAAAATAAAGCAAAATTCAAGAAAATAAGCAAATTGGATCAGTTTCCATTCCCGAAGAAATTGTTATCATGCGTTAATGATGGTGTATTTCCAGATTTAGCCATCAAACTTAATCACCAAGGAAATTTTTCAGGCGGGGAACTTGTTGAACTGAAAGACAGCAGTGTTTACAACGTCTCCTCTTTCAACTCTACAATCCCCCAAGGCAAAAAGAATCTTCGCGACATCATAACATCTGAGAACGGTATTATTTTCAAACAGATGCAAGATGCAGGAGATGATGTCTTTTCCCTTGAAATTAGGGATGTTTATTATCTTGTACGTGGGCGGAAAAGCGAACACCAAAAAATCTGCCTGGTTCACGGCAGTTTCTTTGAAACAATTCCAGCAGAAGATTTGGTTGGAGAAACATTCTCACAGGTGGTCGAGGAAGAACTTCAAGACCCCGAAATTAATGACAGCGTAAAAAAGAAATTAAAAACTGCACTATCTAGACAGGATATTTTTAGCCGTGTGCGAAGTGTTGATAAAGCATCTGTGAGCATGCGTTTTCGTGTTTTAGTTGAAGTAAAACCAGATGCAAATATTTTAAGCCCCAAACATTACCCCGAAATTATGGATGACACTCTAAGCCTGATCTGCCCTTTCCATTCAGAAGATGAAAAAGAGGAACTGATTTCTAATGTAGCTTCTGTAATCGGAACGGATAAATTAGGAGCCCTTAACATCTTTCCTGTAAAACATCCCCTCAACGGCTGGTTTTTAGTATTTCAGACAAAACTGTAAAAAAATGACCGCCGTTCGGCGGTCATTTTTTTACATCCTCTAATACAACGGCAATCTTGCACCGTTGACCTTATCTGCTTGCTCCGAAAACAAATATTGCATGGTGGCAACGATCATTTCGGGGGTGGTGCCGGTGCCCTTGTTCTCCACGTCAATGGCGCGGACTTGGATGATGTTTGCCGTCACTTTGGCTTCTTTCAACTCGGCGGCGAGAGAGAGCACCATATTCTCCTGAGCCGACTTGGTTGCCGTATACACACCTGATTTACCAGGCGGGTTGGCAACTGTGGAGGCTGAAACAACGATCACACGTCCCCAACCATTTTTCGAGAGCGGTTCTTCAAAGGCTTTGAACAAATTGAAGGTGGTACGGACATGCTGATTGATCATGAACTCCAGATCGTCATTGGATGTTTCACTGAAGGTCTTGCCGCCAACCCAACCGCCGACGAGATGGAACAAGGCGTGGACCGAGCCAAACTTGGAAAGAACCGCTTCGGCAGAGGTATGAAGCGCCTGCTCATTGAGCAGGTCCACGGTTTGGGCGAAGAGTCGTTCTGAGGGCAGGTTC
>JBEBCV010000476.1:0-4286 GCA_041157505.1 Chloroflexota bacterium
TCGGGAAGATTTGGTAGAGGATGTCTAGCAAGTCGAGCAGGCGGGTTTCAACACCGGTACAAACATTGAAGATCTGTCCAGGCGCGGCGGGATGTTCAGCAGCAAGTAGATTGGCTTGCACCACATCGCGCACGTTTACAAGGTCACGGCTCTGACCACCGTCACCAAAGATAGTGATGGGTTTATTATCCAAAATGCGGTGGATGAAGATCGGTACCGCGGCGGCATACATCGAATCCGGTCTTTGGCGTGGACCGTAGACGTTGAAATAGCGCAGGGCGACCACTTCGAAATTGAAAGAGGTCGTGTAAAGCTGACCGTAAAGTTCATCCACGCGCTTCGAAGTAGCGTAGGGTGATAACTGTCTCAGGGGTGTATCTTCCGAAAGCGGGTAGTCTTCCGAGTCACCGTACACAGCGGCGCTGGTGGCGAAAACGGCTCGCTTCACGCCTGCTTTGCGGGCGGCTTCGAACAAAATGGAAGTTCCGGTCACGTTGATATCGAAACATTCCTGCGGTTTTTCCATTGATTCGGGAACGGAAACGAACGCAGCTTCATGGAAGATGATATCCATACCTTTGACGGCTTTGGCAACCGCATCAGCATCACGCAAATCACCTTCAATAATTTCAACATCCAACCCCTTGAGGTTTTCACGCTTGCCAGAGGAAAAATTATCGAAGACGCGGACGGAATGTCCGCGTTCAAGTAAAGTACGTGAAATATGCGAGCCAATAAACCCCGCACCGCCAGTGACTAAATATTTCATTTTATCTCCCGGTTCGCCTCAAAACAGTTCCAATGGTTCGCAAAACGATACTAAAGTCCATGGAAAGAGTACGATGTTTAATGTAATAAAGGTCGTATTCAAGTTTGACAACAGTTTCTTTCACTGTCGCCACGTAGCCGTAATTGATCTGCGCCCAGCCTGTGAGACCAGGTTTAACCAACAAACGCGCACGATAGAATGGGATCTGCTTCTGGTACTCCGCAACCAGTTCAGGCCGTTCGGCACGCGGACCCACCAGACTCATCTCACCACGTAACACATCCCAAAATTGCGGAACCTCGTCAAGCCGTGTTTTTCGTAGGAAGTTACCGACCTTGGTAATGCGCGGATCATTCTCTTCTGCGTTCTTTATTCCCTCAGCCTCAGCATTTTGTTTCATGGTGCGGAACTTCAAAATATTGAATGCTTTTGCGCCTTTGCCTAAACGCGGTTGAGAATAAAAAATTGGAAATCCCGTTTCGAGCACAATGGCAAGCGCCGTAATAGGAAACAAAAATGCAAAGATCAACGTACCCACAAATCCGCCCAGGATATCCATGGTGCGTTTTAGGAATTCATACATCCCGCTTACCCGTACCTGGTCCACGAACGAACGGATAACCCAATCAGTTTCAAGATGTTCAATGGGCACACGCTGTGTCAACTCTTCGTACATGATCGGCATGCGGGTCACTTCCACGCCTCGTTCCTGCACGTCGAGAATCGTCTGGAAGGTTTCACCCTTTATTTCACCGTTGATCGCCACAACAACATCAGAAATTCGATAATCTTCGATCAGGTCAAAGAGGTGTTCGCTATCGCCAAGCACAGCAAAACCACTATAAGATTTGTTCCGTTTGACGGGGTCATCATCAATAAAGCCGATAATGAGGAAAGGGGGTGGATTAAGTTTGCGATAAGCTTCTACCAGGGTGCGCCCAGCTTTGCCAGCGCCAACGACCAACACCCGGCGCATTAAACCGGAAGAGGTGTAAAGTCTGATATAGATGGCGCGCCAGCCCAAAGTCAAGAAAGAGGCGAGAACGAGGAAGGCACCGATAGCAATACGAGGCAGGGAGTTTGGGTCAGTGTTGATCGTAAACAACAGTGAGTATCCCAGTAAACCAACGATGGGAGCTACCGCGATTCCGCGAAGGGTCTTTCGCCAGTTCGATGCAGTATGGATCTCATATGAATCGACCATGAGCAAAATCCACACCAAAGGCAAAATATAAAACCAGAATGGAACTTCGATCTGGATGATACGTTCAGCAACATTTTGCTTGATGCCACCCTCGATCAATCGATAAAGGGAGTATTGGTACCAAAAAAAGATCGCGCCTACTGTCGCTGCAACGGATGCAATGAAATCTCCGATCAACAGAACGGTGCGTTGTTCGCTGGGTCGTAATCGCAGGGACGGACGATAGATATCAGCCATTCTTGAACATGCTCGTGATACCGCTCCACAAAAAGCCTGCACCCCACGTGATGTGCATGGTCGCTATGGCAAGCGGCAGCCCCCATATAAGAAACCCTTTCCTTGTCTTTATCGCCAGTTGTAAACCAGCAAACCCCAAAATGAAAAAATACGCGAATAATTGCAAAGCAAGCAATTGTTGTGCCAGAGATATCCCCAAGGATAACACAATCAAAGAAAACAAAATTATGACGAAAACCGGCGGCAAAGCCTGACGCCACCGCAACGTATGCGGATAACGCTTGAGCATTTTCAACTTCCAAAACCCGTAGCGCCAGTATTGTTCAGCTAATTTCTTCAGTGTACTGCGCGAAAAATAAACGGAACGAATCGCAGGGTCGAGCCAGACGATGCCGCCCGCTTCACGCACACGAGTATTGAACTCATAATCTTCATTAGAGAGCAAGGTCTCATCAAATGCGCCGATTCTTTCGATCAGGCTGCGGCGAAACGAACCGAATGGGACGGTATCCACAGCTCCCGGCTTGGCATTGAGGCGGTACATCGCATCCCCCACCCCAAGCGGATGCGCAGCCGCAAAGGAGATCGACTTCGCCACCCAGGTATCTGCGCCGGGTTGAATATCCCACACGCCGCCCACGTTATCACCCTTGCCCGTTTGATGCGCTTCAACACATCGTTCGACATATTCCGGGATGGGCATGGAGTGAGCATCGAGCCGGACGATAATTTCGCCTCGTGACTCGCGAATAGCTTGATTCACACCAGACGGAATGGTCTTCGCCTTGTTATCCACTACGCGGACGGCGAGGTCGGCATGTTCTTTTTGAAATTGATCAATAACTTCGCGGGTTCGGTCGGTGGAAAAGCCATCCGAGATCACCACTTCCATTTTCGCCAGCGGATAGGTTTGTGAACGCAAAGCCTCCAGCAATTTGCGGATGGTGGCTTCCTCGTTGTAACACGGGATGATGACGGAGACGGAGGGTTGGTCTGACATGTTCTGGCAAGATTTCGCCGCCAATGAGAGGCGGCGATGAGTTTGAGATCACTTGTTTTGTGCAGGTTGTGTAATGGTGGGCGGTGCCAGCGGAAGGATGACCTCCATTATGGTGCCCGCCCCTACGCGACTTCGGACGCTAATTCTACCACCATGCGCCGCGATAATCTCATGGGCAATTGCCAGCCCCAGCCCTGCGCCATGGGTTTCTCCGCCCTTTCTTGCCGGGTCTGCCTGATAAAACCGCTGAAAAATATGTGGAATATCTTCCTCGGGAATGCCCGCGCCGGTATCAGTGATCGAAATATGCATTTTGTCCATGTCAATGAAGGCGGTTAGGGTCACTGTTCCACCTTGCGGGGTGAACTTGAGTGCATTATCGGTCAGGTTTGTGAAGACCTGCGCCAAGCGGTCACCATCGGCAATAAGGGGCGGGAGAGATTCAGGCATGTCCAAATCAATCTTTACCCCAGCTCGTTGCGATTGTGGCGCGAACTTTTCAGCAATCGAATTCAACAACGCCAGCATATTAACCGGCAACATTTTCATTTCCGCTGTCCCCGCATCGAGTTTGGCAAGGTCGAGCAGGTCGAGCACCATGCGGTGCATCCGCTCGGATTCGCTATAAATTACTTGCGCGGCTTTTTGCTGCGACTCTTCTGTGTTTGCGGTTCCATCAAGCAAGGCTTGTGCAAATCCCTGAATGGATGTGAGCGGCGTTTTCATTTCATGTGAGACATTCGCCACGAACTCACGCTGTGACTTTTGACTCGCCTGCACGCGTGCCATCATGGAATTAAACGCCCGCGTCAATTCCTGGACCTCATGCGGTCCCGTTGCTTCGAGCGGCTTTACCTCCGCTGAAGGCATTCCCCGCGCCGCGTTGACAACTTTCTGCAGCGGATTGGCGATCCAACCAGAGACGAGGAATGCCAATAGCAATGAAAGCAACAGGGCAATCCCGCCACCCACCACGATGACAGGGATAAATTCATCGCTGAATATATTGAGGATCGAAGCCCGCGGACGCGGTGTAGCGACCATCAGAAAGGTTTCATCGGGTAGTTTCTCAATGG
>JBEBCV010000477.1:0-3399 GCA_041157505.1 Chloroflexota bacterium
CAAAAATAATATGTTAAAAAATCCGGAAAAGCCAACTTTTATACTATATTTAAACATATAAACACGGGCGACAGAAAGATACAGAAGGCTGATGACGTCCAAAATCACCGTACCACAACCAGTCGTTTGACCACTCCAATGTCGCCCTCCCCTTGCCAGCAAATGAAATAGACTCCCGGTTGATAGCCCGAAACATCGAACATCACTGAACCCCCTCCCTGTACAATGATGTCTTGCACCCAACAACTCATCACATCCAAAACCTGTATGGAACCACTGGCGCAGGCCGGTAACTCAAGCAGTACTTCATGACTGGCAGGATTGGGCCACAAATGAAACTCCGTGGCACATGCAGGTGGAGCTGGCAGGGTATCTTCCGGTGGCTGGGGGCCGTTGATGCCGAGCGTGTCGCAGGGCGAGCCGGGCAGGTCGTAAAGGCGGAAATGGGGGAAGTTTGGAGGTGAAATGCCATGATACCCCATTAGTTGTACAGCCCTCTGCTCGAAATCGCAAGCAAGACCAAGTGAGTCCGGATGATGGATGGCATGAAGATATTTGGATCCATTTGGCGTGGTCATGTATATTTTTCCATCGGGTGCGAGCATCATCTGATAAAAATTGGTTGGCAATGGATTGGAATAACCATCATATTCGCCAACCAGCCTTTGGCTGGAAGCCAAATTTTCAGACTGCATATCATACTGATAAAGGCTATGACCCGCTGTTACATACAAGAACCGACTTCCGGGCGAAAAAGCTACCCCGCAAGCATGACTGTGGCCAAAATTGAATTCTCTGGTTTTCAGAACCAATTCAATGTTCCCGGTGCAGCGGTCAAAATTAAACACTTGCAAACCATCGTAATAGGTCATGTTTGCATATTTTTTCCCATTGGGTGAAAAAGTTGCCTGAACACCAAATCCTTCCTGGGTAATTGGGCTGCCGGCATCATGCAGCACCGGAGCACTTATACCTTCTGGCGAAAACAAAAAAGTGTAATATCTCCCGGTATTATACTTTGGCAGCACTAACCACCAGTCGCGCCCGTTGGCATGGCGCAGCGCTGTAAGCATATCACAAAAAGTATCACTGAATACCTGGTGATTTTTCTCTGTGACTGCCCCCAGACCAAAATCCAGTGACATGTCTATAACCGTATATTTCAGGTTTTGGATGAATTGTCGGGAAGCAGGGTCGGGTTTGTGCAGGTGAAAAAGCGCATATTGCTGAGGCTGACCCGGCCACGGCAATATCAATGCCCCCTGATGGGTGTTGTATCCGTAGTTGTAACCAGTACTGCTCATAGAGCCAAGGCAATCTTGTTCATACAACAGGCCTCCCTTGTTTATTTCATCGCCATTGGCCATCACCTTATGGTTACGATTGGCAATGTCACATCCATTGGTATAAAAGAGAAGATTTCCGGAAGAATCACTGATTGCAGAAGTTGCATCGAGAGCAAATGGGATGTCGAACCATGCAAGAGCAGGAGGGAATGAATTGAAACTCAACAAAGTTCCATTATAATCTTCATTCGAACCAGTATCTGTAGGGTAACCGAACACCCATGAATAGTCAAATTTTACTTGTGCCTTCAAAGAAAAAGGCATCAGGAGCATAATAAATAGAGCGTATTTCATTAATACAGGTTCTTAAGTTGAAAATAAATGAACTCCCCATTCTTCGACAGCAAAAGTGCCCAAATTATGCGGCAGCAATGATATTGATATACTCGAAACGGAGAGCAGTCTGGAAACGGCCCTTCTGTCAGGAATCCTGTGTTGGCTGGTTTGTGTATTCCATTTCCTTACTATGGAGCCAATCGGGATCAAGGTACGCTTTTTCACTTTACAGGTACACTTTGGGGTACAATATCTCCTGACCTGCTTCTTGCCAGGTGTAATTCAATTTTTGGCAAAAGTCAGCAGGCGGTGGGGATTGGAATAGATGGGGTTTGGCGGATGCTTACTTTTGAAGAACGCTACCTTGCTTCGCTTGAGAAAGAAGCCCAGAGAAAAGAGGCTGGAAAGACTGTGCATCAGACAGTTTTGCGCTCCATCGAGAAGAACAAAGAACGGCTGGAGATTACTCAGGAATTAAGGCGGCATTTGCACAAAAGTTCAAATGGGGGTTTGAGTTAATACTCAAATGTGCAAAAAGCAGACGATAATTGGATGCAAATGGATACAAAAATGGATATTGTTGTACTTTTGGCTTGATAATTGGATGTAAATGGATACAAAAATGGATGTGTTCAAAACCCATACATTAAAAATCACCCATGAGTTCCTTGGTCTAATCGGAGAGATTGACGAATTCAAAGGGGCATGGAGGGCGCTCGGTACGTTAGCACCAGAGCGTCTTTCCGCATTACGTCATGTAGCTACAATTGAGAGTATCGGTTCTTCGACGCGAATTGAAGGCAGTAAACTTAGTGATAGAGAAGTAGAGCGGCTTCTTTCCAACCTTGCCATAAAATCCTTTAAATCTCGTGATGAGCAAGAGGTGGCTGGTTATGCTGACGTAATGAATACTGTGTTTTCTGCCTCGGCAGAAATTGCCATAACAGAAAACCATATTCGGCAGCTACACCGGGACTTGTTGAGGTACAGCGAGAAAGATACCCGGCACAGGGGGAATTATAAAACAAACACAAACAGTGTAGCCGCTTTTGATGCTGATGGCAAACAAGTGGGAATTGTCTTTGAAACAGCAACGCCTTTTGATACACCAAGATTAATGACTGAATTGGTGACCTGGTATAATGAGTTTACTGAAAGTAAAACCGTTCACCCACTCATCGCCGTTGGGATTTTTATTGTGGTTTTTCTGGAAATTCATCCTTTTCAAGATGGAAATGGCCGCCTTAGCAGGGTTCTAACTACACTTATGCTGCTAAGGGCAGGGTATGCTTATGTTCCTTATAGTTCACTCGAAAGTGTTATTGAACAGAATAAAGAGGAGTATTACCTGGCATTAAGGCGAACACAAGGCACAATCCGCACTGAAACTCCCGATTGGGCACCTTGGTTACTGTTTTTTCTGAAAGCATTGCGGCAGCAAATGCAAAACCTGAGACAGAAGGTTGAGAAAGAAAAGATTCTTCTCTCCAAACTTCCAGAGCAGTCCGTCACCATTCTTGACCTGTTGAGGAAACATGGCCGCTTGTCTGTTGGACAGACCAGCCAGATTTCTGGCGTAAGCCGCAATACCCTCAAGAAACATTTTCAGGCATTACTTGACTGTGGTTTGATTGAATCAAACGGAAAAGGGCGGTCGGTTTGGTATAGTTTGAAGTGAAATCAAAAATAAACGGTTAAATAAATTTATTAAGAATGACCTCAGGCGCAAAATTTCTACGAGCAGACGTAAGCACCCGACGAACCCCACTCTTCTCCC
>JBEBCV010000478.1:0-17703 GCA_041157505.1 Chloroflexota bacterium
GGTCCCTGGCAGGCGACCGGGGTATTGATCGGTCAGGGCATCATCGCGTTGGGATTTTTGATGATGATCCCGTTTCGACAGAAGTAATTTCTTTCGTATTAACAATAACAAAAAAGAGTCCGCATGCGGACTCTTTTTTGTTGACAATCGTTCTACTTCGTAATTTTTCTCGCTTCCATATAGAAGCGTTTTTCTTTCGCTTCGCCCATCGAGAAGGTTTTGCGGGGGAGGGCTCCATCCAAGATCACGGTCTTGAACAGTTCGTTCTTGTGCATGCCCGCCAGATAAAAGCCGACATTGCCGCTTTGGAGTGACAGGCGTTCCACCACATCTTCGCCGTGGACATAGTCAATTTTCTCCGCGCCGCCATTTTTCACGAACGGGTCAAGGAAAGCTTGCAAGGTTCCAACTGCGAGATTGGTGGACGGATTGCTGATCTCGATCACGCCGAACTGCTGACCGCCTCCCACCACCCCGATGAGTTGCTTCTCACCAGTGGCAGTATCCACACGTTGAGTCATTTCCGCGCCATTGGCAACAGCGCTGTATTTGTAATTCGTACCAAAAAAGGACTGCATCTCCGCGAAGATGTCTTTCTTCAAACCGAACAACACGCGGTGAATGGGCTCAAATTCCAATGCCTCATCGTGGACGTTCTCAATTTCAACCAAGGCATAACGCGCTGGGTGATCCATGCCAACTTCACCCTTGATCTTTTCCCAAATCGCTTTGGCAGTCGCAAGCGAGTGATTGCCGTCGCCCATTGCGAAGAGTAATACAGGCAGAGATTTATCCACACCGTATTTAGCGGCAAACGTTTCAGGAGAGGCAAGTCCGCGCAGGGCTTCAACGACCTGATTTTCGAAGGTTGCATCCACAGCATACCCGGCGAGGTGACCACTACCCAGCATGGTTTCAAAATCATACAACTTCTGGAACTTTGCTTTCGCATCGGTCAACGGTTCTATGACAGTTTTATTCGGGTCATCGATCAACACGAGGATGTGTGGGAACTCGAGCATTGCCCCTTCACGGATCTTGATGCGCGGAGGAAGGCGATCCACGATCGTCCCTTCGGTGGCGCGGATCAGGCTGGAGGAACCTTTGTTGTAATCATAGCGTTCAAGATCGAGGCAAAGCATCAGACCTTTGCGGGTCTTGCCGTGCAAAGTTTGGCGCTCGACATATACAAAACCATCATGCGGCTGGAGGACGCCTTCATCCATATACTTCTTCATCGCCGCTTGAATATTCTTGATGCGTTCTTCGCCGCCTTCTCCTTCAAGATAGACCTCAGGGAAGGTCAGGCGCAAGGTTGAAGGTGCGTCGCCGACGATCTTTTCCACATCGTTCCAATATTCCGGCTCGGATGTGAACTGGTCGCACGCAACGACTGCCCACTTCTGCGGGTCGATGCTGGTTTTTGGGAGATAAACTTGTGGGATCTGAATACCAATATCGCTGATGATTTTCATAATAAGGTTTCCTCGTTTTGTTTACATATTACGAATCACGCATTACGGTTACGTAATGCGTGATTCGTAATAAATTATTTTCCGTTCTTCGAGAACGCTATCAACTTCTCTGCCACTTCCGCGCCAACGCGAGCCTGGGCTTCCTTGGTGGCTGCACCAATATGCGGGGATGCGATGACGTTATCGAGCTTGGCGAGTTTCCAGTCGGTGGGGGGCTCTTCGTTGAAAACGTCGAGTGCGGCTCCGGCGACCTTTCCACTGGTCAGTGCTTCGTAGAGTGCATCTTCGTTGACGATACCGCCGCGCGCGCAGTTGACGATGCGGACGCCGTTCTTCATTTTGCCGAATTGTTCCTTGCCGATCATGTTGCTGGATTCTTTGGTTTTTGGCAGGTGCAGGCTGATGTAATCTGCCTGGGCGAGCAACTCATCGAGGCTGACGAGTTTGATTCCAGCAGGAGCTTCTTTCACGAATGGGTCATAAGCGACCACGCTCATTTCCATGGCAATGGCGCGTTTGGCAACTTCCTTGCCGATGTTACCGATGCCGATGAGTCCAAGAGTCTTGCCGCCGATCTCGTCGCCGTTGAAGGCTTTCTTTTCCCATTTTTCGGCTTTCATGGTGGCTGAAGCCGCATAGAGCGAACGAGCCATCATCAGCATGTAGCCAATGGCAAGTTCTGCAACTGATTTGGAGTTGGCAAGCGGAGTGTTCATAACCGCAATGCCTTTTTCCTTGGCATATTCATGGTCAATGGTGTCGAGCCCGGCGCCGCCGCGGACGATGACCTTGAGGTTGGGGCACACGTCGATGAGGTCTTTGCGGACCTTGGTGCGGGAGCGGACGACCATGCCATCGTAGTTCGGCAGCTCGACCATGAGTTGTTCGGGGGTGATGTCGTCGCGGACGTCGACGGTCAGCCCGGCGGCGCGCATTTGCTCGATGTATTCTTTTTCAGTCTTGTCGCAGATAATGATTTTCATTGGATTCTCCTGATTGACTTTGATTCGAGAGTGGAAATTAATAACAGGAACCGAACCGGCGAACCGGCTAAGTTCCTGTTTGTGAATTCATACGCAACACGTTGGTCATTCTAACAATGCGATATACCTTTGTCAACGATGGAAATCAGCCCATATGGGTGCTTATTGTTCTTGTAGATTTGTCTGACAACCACTATAATGATTTAGATACGTTTGTCTTATTTTGCACTAAAATGTGCCGGTGTAGACAACTGTATATGAAACAGTATCAAGCCCAAGTCTTGTGATGAGGCGTTTGTCATCCAAAATTAAAAACAGGAGTTTGAATCCATGTCTGAATTAAAGAGAGTCTATAACTTCAATCCCGGTCCGGGTGTGTTGCCGTTGGAAGTTTTGCAAGAGGCGCAGGCTGAACTGCTGAACTTCAAAGGCACTGGCATGTCTGTGATGGAGATCAGCCATCGCTCAAAGGAATTTGAAGCGGTCATCCAAACTGCCGAAGCGGATCTGCGTGAATTGCTGGGTATTCCTTCCAACTACAAGGTGATGTTCCTGCAAGGTGGCGCGACCCTTCAATTTGCGATGGTGCCGATGAATTTGCGTCCAGCTGGTACTTCTGCCGATTATGTTGTGACCGGTTCCTGGAGCAAGACTGCTGTGAAGGAAGCCAAGAAACTTGGCGCGGTGCATGTTGCGGCGACGACGGAATCTGCGAACTTCAACTGCCTGCCCGAGAAATATGATTTTGATCCGAAGGCTGCCTACGTTCACTACACAATGAACGAGACCATTCATGGTGTGGAGTTCTTCAATGAACCTGTCGTGCCCGATGGTGTGCCATTGGTTTGTGATACCTCTTCCAATTTCATCAGCCGCCCGATTGATGTGAGCAAGTATGCTTTGCTGTATGCCGGCGCGCAGAAGAATGCCGGACCATCTGGAGTGACAGTTGTGATCGCACGCGACGATATGATCGCGCGTACTCCCGAGAACCTGCCTGTGATGCTCGATTACAAGACCCTCGCGGAGAGCGGCTCTTTACATAACACACCGCCATCCTTTGCCATCTACATGGTTGGATTGGTCTTCAAATGGGCTAAGAAAATGGGCGGCTTGGCTGCGATGGAAAAACACAATCGCGAGAAGGCTGGCATCGTTTACAAAGCCATTGATGAAAGCGGTGGTTTCTACCGCGGTCATACCGTGTCTGAAGCCCGCTCGTTGATGAATATTCCGTTCCGCTTGCCGAGCGAAGAACTCGAAGATACCTTTGCCAAGGAAGCCAAGAAGAATGACCTGATTGGTTTGAAAGGTCATCGTTCCGTTGGCGGCATGCGCGCCTCTGTTTACAATGCGATGAGTATTGAAGGCGCCAAGGAACTCGCGAAGTTCATGGCTGAATTCCAGAAGAAGAATGGGTAAGAGTTAGTAAATGGGGGAGGATGAATAGTAAATAGAAAGTCCTTCGATTTCTACGATCGAAGGACTTTTTTGTTATGGGTTTTGTGCTTCAGCCAGGATGTTGTTCTCTATTTTGAAATATTTCGAAACGCCTAACGAAGGCTGCGTGGTAAATGGTTCACCGGGATTTCTATCTGCATAGTTGATGGTGATGATGCCACTCTCAATGCGTGTGCTTTGAGGGGCAATACGATCGCCTAAAAAGATGGCATTTGTGCCTTCAACTTCGTTTGAGGTTTGTATGGCAGCAACTACATAGAAGAAGGTTCCACTTCCGCCAGAGGATTGGGTGAGTAGAAAGGCGATATCGCTCTTGCCGTCGCTGTTTAGGTCACCGATGGCTTCGTTGCCGAAATAGCGGGTGGTGATCTTGGTTGCTGATCCCGGTGCGGATTCAACTTCAAAAAATCCGTTTGTTAGTGTCACAAACGACCCTTCGACTAGATAAGTGGCATTTTTATAGTCAGGCAAATCGACAGATGAAGTTTGGTCCGAAGAAGTGGGGGATTGGGTTGATGTGCTGCAAGCAAGGATCATAACTGACATAGACAGGATCGAAAGAAAATTTTTCAAGGGTTTCCTTTTATTTCTCTAAATATTTAATCGTTAGCATGGTTGATAAAAACGTCGTCAGAATCACCAGGAGAAAAAGCATGGTTCTCGGCTCATTGCCTTGTTCAGGGTTAGTCAACCCGGCTTGAGCGAGGAAAAGAAAATTGAGAAATAGAAACAAGCCCACGGCTCCGAAAGAGGCAATGGATTTTGTCTTCAGTTTTCCAAAGAAGAGCATGGTCAACCAGATCAAGATGACGATATTTGATGTGACACGCAAAAACTCCAATTGATCGGTAGCGGCGTGGATGATGACATCAAATATTTGTATGAGAGTAGTTGCGATACCAAGGAGTTTTGATGAAGTTGAGTGCATCTCTTAATCCTTTTTCACCCACGCACCGACTCCTTCAATGCGAGTGACTTGAATCCTTGTGATATAGCCGGGAGGGGGATTGTCCATTGGCGGGAATTTCACACCGGGACCCATGTACACATAGGCGAGTTTTTGCAGCAACTCTGGTGCGCCTCCTTCTGTGATGCGAGCAATTCCGTGGACCACAGCATATTCCATCAACCCGTAACTGCTCTTGGTGTCGGCTTCCAGCGAGAGGATCACGCGACCATCCCGCTCGATGTTGCGGACCTTTTGATTGCGCGGCAGGTGAGCGCAAACGATCTCGTCGTTCTCGATCCCGATCCACACTACGGTTACGTGCGGGGTGCCATCTTTGTTCATGGTAACGAGATGCGCATGCGCACCCGATTCAATCAGCTCTTTAAGGGATTGTGGAATTTGCATGATGTCACTCCTACTTATCAAATCTTAGAAGCATTTTGCTGGATGTTGTCCCGACACGGTTGACCACTTCACCAATAACTTGGAAACCAAATTTTTCATATAGCTTTTTGGCAGGATTTTCGTTACGGACGGTGAGTACAATGGCGGGGACCTCATGCTCAACTTGTTCGATCAAAGCCGAAAGAAGGGCAGAGCCGATACCTTTGCCTGCCCATTCCGGTTGGATGGCGATCGCCAACTCAGGTGTTTTGTCGTCATGGTATCCATAATGAGATAGATCGCCTGCGAACAAACGCAGCCATGCCGCACCAATATTGTTCGAACTTTGCATATCAAAGGCGATCACACCAAGATCGCCATGTTTTCCCCAGCCCTCTGCATACTTGCGGACATGCGGATTACTTTTAGCGGCTTCAGAAGATGTTGCTCCTTCTTTTGCCAATTGACCAGCATGAAAAAGCATCTCCCAAAGAAAAGGAACATCTGCTTGTGTAACAGGACGAATAGAGATTTGCATGCCCGGTAGTATACGCGGATTTACAAACGGAAGAAAGCATTTTCCTCACCACTCAAGAGATTATTCACTATCTCCCATTCGCTCCTAATGAAACTGTAATCCTCAGCCCCAACCCCTCCAAACCCTAGCGGGTATAATCGTTACATGGACTTTTTCTTTCCCGAAGACAACCTTACTCGAGCCGTACCTGAAGAAACGCACCTAACGTCCCTTAAAGCGGAAGCCTATCCTGATGGGCGTCGTTTGCGTGTTAATCTAGAAGTCACGCCGTTCCAAAAGCGCCCCTACATTGAAGTCGTGTTAACCAATGCCGATGGTGATGAGATCGCCTCCACCAGCATCGTTGAGCCGCTCAGTTGGAAGCTCGAATTTACCATGCACATCCGCGGCGAACTGCGCAACCCTTACACCCTAAACGCCCGCCTGTATTATCCCGATAACGGACCTTCTGACGAACCGCGTCAGATCTCATTGGATGTAAACCCGCCTCAAGACTCCCCCGAGCCTGACTCCAATTAAATAAAATATTCCATGCTCTGGCATTCCTCCTCCCTTCGTGCGAAGACCCTGCTGCTTGCCTCTCTCAGTCTTTTGCTCTTCGCCTGCACGCAAAACGTCGAAACTCCGCTTCCCATCGAAAACCTAAACGTATCGACAGAGACTCCCATTCCCGCTCCTGTAGACCCTGAAAGCGAAGTGGTTTTTCTTTCCATAGAAGAGAATGGATATTCCCGTCTCTATTTGTTCCGTTCACTTAACTCTGAACTAATGCGCATCACATTGGGCGCATGGAACGATATCACTCCTGCTCTCAACCCTGAGCGTACCCATCTCGCATTTGCCTCCGATCGTGATGGCGATTGGGACTTGTACGTCATGGAACTGAAAACGGGTGATATCAAACAAGTCACCAATTCCACACAATACGACTCATCTCCATCCTGGTCACCTGATGGTCAGTGGCTTGCTTTTGAGACGTATGAGAATGAAAACCTTGAGATCGCTGTCGTCAACGTGGACACAGGCGAGATCGTCCCGCTTACGCAACATCCTGCCTCCGACCACTCTCCAGCCTGGGCACCAGATGGGCGTAATGTCGCTTTCATCTCCAACCGCGGTGGTGATAGTGACGTGTGGCTTGCCAACCTCGACCTTGCCGGTGATGAACGTTACACCAACCTAAGCAATACTCCCTTTGCTTCTGAAAACGGACCCCTCTGGAATCGCAATGGTACGCAGTTGTTGTGGTCATCCACTTCACAGACCGTCGGCTTTAGTGGTCTCTACATTTGGAATGCAGATGACCCAGACCGCACTGCCTATTGGGTGGGGGATGGCAATGTTGGCACTTGGAACGAAGCCGCAAATCAAGTAATGTCTGCGGTAAGTGCGCCGAATGAGACCTATCTCACATCCTACGACCTGACCGGTAAACTTCTTCTGACATCCATTCCACTCAGCGGACACGTCCGTGGTATGACAGGGGGCAGTGTTGATTTGCCAGATCCTTTGCCTGCATCCTTTACACAAGCGGCATCAGAGCCGTTTGCTCCGTTGTGGTCCCCTGTGATTACGCCTGCTGGTGATGTACCCAACCAACGCTGGACGGTTGTGCAGGTCGCGAACATTCAGGCACCTTTCCCGCAAATGCATGACCTTGTAGATGAATCGTTCGCTGCTCTGCGCCAGCGTGTTTCAAATGAAACCGGTTGGGATGCGCTTGCCAGTTTGGAGAATGCCTTTGTTCCGCTTACTACCAGCCTTGAACCCGGCATGGATGAAGATTGGCTCTATACCGGTCGTGCCTTCGCCATTAACTCTCTCATGGCAAATGCTGGTTGGATGGTGACCCTGCGTGAAGATATTGGTGCACAAACCTACTGGCGTATCTACATTCGCTGCGCCTTGCAAGATGGTTCGTTAGGTGAGCCTATTCATAATGCACCGTGGAACTTGAATGCCCGCTACGACCTTGACCCTCGTACGTATGAACAAGGCGGTGTGTATGCGCCTGTCCCTGCTGGGTATTGGGTGGACATTACCTCATTGGCTCAAGCCTATGGCTGGGAACGTCAACCATCCCTGCCGACATGGCGGACTTATTACAAAGGCGCACGCTTTACCACATTTGCCAACACCGGCGGCCTGACATGGTACCAAGCCATGCGTGAACTGTATCCGGAACAGGCACTCGTTACCCCAACCAAGGTGATGGCTCCCACCATGACGCCAACCAGTACGGCGACATTAACTCCCTCGAAGGTTCCCACCCGCACACCGCGCATGACCTTCACACCTTCATCCACGCCAACCATTACTCTGACCCCATCAGAGACGCCAACCCCGTCTGTGACACCTACGCCACCAACGATCATCCCTGGCGGGTAGATCATCAGTGCAATCCCATTGCACCTTTTAATCATGAATTTCAAACGCCTTCTTTCCTCTTTCTTTATATTGGTCTTTCTCTCTGCCTGCACCTACGAGATAGGTGGTGTCACACCTACACCGGTGATTCAGTTCGAAGCGGAGAGTCAGCCTGAAGTCCTGTTTGAGGCGTTTGTCACTCCATCCCCGCAGCCATTTCAGTTTAGTCTTCCCACGCCTGGTGCGGAGCCGATCACGAATTGGCGTCCTCCTCTATACCCTGTGCCATGGGCAGTAGGACCGAACGATCATTTTTATTTCACCCGCCCGATCGCCGCGGACCAAACCAATTGGCCCATCGCGGACTACCGTTATGGCGGCGTGTTCTTTGGGCGCGGCATTGTGCATACCGGTGTGGACATCCCCTCGCCGGAAGGGACACCCATCATGGCAGCCGGACCCGGCACCGTGGTTTGGGCAGATTGGGGTTTGTTCCTTGAGATCCCCGGCGATGAGACAGACCCATACGGCATGGCTGTGGCGATCCGTCATGATTTTGGATACAACGACCAACAGCTTTATACGATCTATGCTCACATGAGTCAGATGAATGTGATCAAAGGACAACACGTGGAGACGGGGGAGGTGATCGGCTTGGTCGGTTCGACAGGCGCTACTACCGGACCTCACGTTCATTTTGAGGTACGTTTCCCGCACAACTCTTTCTTCTATACATACAATCCTGAACTGTGGATCGCTCCGCCGCAAGGTTGGGGGGTGTTGGTGGGACGCATCATGAACGATAAAGGGGAGTTGATCCAACAGATGGAGATATTGGTTGCGCCAGAACGTGCTTCGCGCACCTTCACCGTGCGGACCTATGGCAAAGAGGGTGCGGTTAATGCTGACCCGTATTATCAGGAGAACTTTGTATTGGGTGACCTGCCGGCTGGCATCTACAAAGTTTCATTCAAGTATGACGACAAGCGTGTGCAGACCTGGGTCGAGATTTTCCCTGGGCAGGTCACGTATTTCACATACAAAGATAAGGAAGGCTTCAACGTCTCCCGTCCGCCTGCGCCGACTTTGGACTTTGTGCCTGAAACCTTGCCTGCAACTCCCACACCCAAACCGTAACCCGTAACCAACCCCTCACGCATCTTGACAGACAGAACATCTGTGCTATACTCTCGACTACTTAACCCACTTAACCTCAATTTTGAAATTACCCTTCGTGGTTAAGCAACTAAAGGAGACTAACTCATGGCCAGAAAACGTGCAGCATCCGCAGATGCCGCCCCCTCACAAAATGTTGATAACGCCAAACGCGCTGTTTTAGATAAAGCAGTTGGCGATATTCTTAAACGCTACGGCGATGGTTCCATTATGCGCCTCGGCGAAGCCCAAGGCATGGTGACCGAAGTCATCCCCTCCGGCTCCCTTTCGCTCGATATTGCTCTTGGCGTTGGCGGCGTTCCACGCGGACGCATCACTGAGATCTATGGTCCTGAGTCTTCTGGTAAGACCACCCTTTGTTTGCACATTGTAGCTGAAGCCCAAAAGGCCGGGGGCACCGCAGCCTTCGTCGATATGGAACATGCGCTCGACCCCGTCTATGCTGCCCGCCTTGGTGTGGACATTGACAACCTGCTTGTCTCTCAGCCCGATACCGGTGAACAAGCGCTCGAGATCGCTGAAACCCTGGTCCGCTCTGGTGCAGTGGATGTGGTCATTGTTGACTCCGTTGCTGCGCTTGTGCCGCGTTCCGAAATCGAAGGCGACATGGGTGATGCCACCATGGGTGTGCAAGCTCGTCTCATGTCTCAGGCGCTTCGCAAGTTGAGTGGTGCCATCAACCAAACCAAGACCTCCGTCATTTTCACCAACCAACTTCGCCAGAAGATCGGCGTCATGTTTGGCAACCCTGAAACGACCACGGGTGGTCAGGCGCTCAAGTTCTACGCCTCCCTCCGTCTCGATGTGCGTCGTATCCAGTCCATTAAGATGGGCGAAGAAGTCATCGGTAACCGCACCCGCGTCAAGATCGTCAAGAACAAAGTGGCGGCTCCGTTCTGCACTGCCGAGTTCGACATTATGTTCAACGAAGGCATCTCCAAGAGTGGCGACGTTCTTGATCTGGCGACCAAGTTCGAAGTTGTTCAGAAGCGTGGTGCGTTCTTCTCCTACGGTGATATTCGCATCGGTCAGGGTCGTGAAAACGCCAAAGACTACTTGCGCAACAATCCCGACCTCATGGCAGAGATCGAAGGTGTCATCCGCCAGAAATCCATGGCTGGTGAGATCGCCATGCCGCTCGACATGGGCGATGGCGGCGGTGGTGAAGAAGCTCCAGCTGGGAACGAAGAAGAAGCGTAAAATACAGTGGACACGGAAACGTGTCCACTTTTCTTATGATGACAAAACACCGCCTCTTTCTTAACCGATGTTTGATTCTGCTCTCAAGCTTTTTTCTTGTTGTTGCCTGTTCCCCTCAACCCACGCCAACGCCATTTCGCCCGCCAACCCTTATTCCCCCGCCACAAATTACACCAACCTTCACACCCTTACCCATCACCCCAACCTTTGCGCTCACCATCACTCCCACCGTGGATGCCGGTCCTTGTACTAACGAGTTGACCTTTCTCGATGATCTCACAGTTGAAGATGGCACAACATTCGCCCCTGGAGCATCCATTGATAAACAATGGCTGGTTCAAAATGATGGCACATGTGATTGGGATGCAACCTATAAATTGAAGTGGGTGAGCGGTTTCACCCTTGGAGTAGGCGAGGAACAACCGCTCTTTCCGGCACGTGCTGGAGTACAGGTAATATTGCGGATCGTATTCACTGCTCCTGCTGAACCCGGCACCTATCAAACCATCTGGCAGGCTGCTGACCCCAATGGGAATTTATTTGGGGAGACGGTGTATATGGAGATCGTTGTGCAGTGAAACTCATTAAGTATTTTTCTCTGTTGTTAGTAGCTTTTCTTTTGCTGGGCTGCGGACCCGTCCAGTGTGGCGATAATAATGGAGAGGAATGTTTGCGTGTTCTGTTTATTGGAAACAGCTACACGTATGTGAATGACCTTCCGGGGATGTTTTCAGAACTGGCTCGTTCGGGTGGGCATCAGATGGAAGTTGGCACGATTGTTGAGGGTGGCTTTGCATTGGAGAATCATGTCGAGGCATCACAGATCGGCAGGACATTGACCTCCAGCCAATGGGATTATGTTGTTTTGCAGGAACAAAGCCAGTTACCCTCTGTCGAATATTCACGGACAAATTTCATGTACCCCGCAGTTCGGATCCTGGTCAAGCAGATTCGGTCCAACAACGCTCAACCTCTTTTATTTGAAACATGGGGTCATAGATACGGGTATCCCGAAAACGGAATGCCAAGTTATGAGTCCATGCAGTATGAGATCGATCAGGGGTATCTGACCATCGCACGAGAACTCAATGTGCCGGTAGCACAGGTTGGTTTGGCATGGTTTCGTGCGCTAAAAAATGATCCTGAACTTCAACTTTGGCAGGAAGATGGCAGTCATCCCTCAGAGCAAGGAACCTACCTTGCAGCATGTGTGTTCTATGTCACTCTTTATAAAGAAAGCCCGGTTGGGCTGAATTATCGTGGCAATTATCGGAAGAAGTTGCAACCCAGCTGCAAGAAGCAGCCGCAAGTATTCTCGTCAACCCATAGATTTAGGAATGAAGGAGAAAATATGCCCGCACAAAATGATTTCCCGATTGTTTTTGAAAGTCTACGATCCATTCTCAAACCATACACCAAAAAGCTGACCGTCAAGAACGATACAAATGAGCTTTATTACCTTGATGCTGCTTTCAGCGAAAAATGGAAGAAGGAACTTTTCTTCGCTTCGGCGCATATTAAGAAAAATTACGTCTCGTTCTATCTCATGCCGGTTTACATGTATCCAGACTTGCTGAAGAACATCTCGCCTGAACTCAAAAAGCATATGCAGGGAAAATCCTGCTTTAATTTCAAGAAGATCGAAAAAACCCTGTTTGATGAGTTAGGTCAACTCACAAAGCAGGGTTTTGATAGGATGATGAAGGAAGAATATTCGTAGACGATTTGGACGGAGGGTATCGCGCACTTTCACAGACTAGTTCACGCTCATGAACCCGAACAACTTCCACATGCCCTTCATGAACTTGTGTCCACCATCAGGGTTGAGGTATTGATTGGGGCAGGAGCCGGGGATGACAGCGATGCCATTGGCGGTGCACACATCCACTGCGGAGGGGGAGACGCTGGTCATGCCTTGAGCAAGACCGGGTTTTGTGCCCATCATACAATGCATCCAGACATGCTTGATGCCAAGGTCCACACATTGTTGGACGAGCTGATCAGTTACTTTGGGATTGGTGAGGATGAAGACCGCATCAGGCTTGGTCGGAATTGAGGCTAGGTCGGGGTAACAGGCGTCGCCTTGGAACGAAGCGATGCGCGGGTTTACAGCAAAGACTTGGTAGCCAGCATCCTTGAATTTTTGGTATGCCAGATTGCATCCTGTATCGCGTTTGTCTGAAACGCCTACTACGGCGATCCGCTTTTGGGCAAGGAAATCTTGAACCATTGTATCGAGCTTTGACATTTGAATTCTCCTTTTGTACTTTACGCCCCAACCTGTGAAAAGTTGCACTAATAACGATTATAAGGAGAAAAATTTTGCTTTCAAGATGACAAACTTCCTTGACCCCTACACTATTTTTTTCTGGGGCCAGGGGGCAAGCGGTGCAATAACACCTTCGCCTGCATTTTGAGCCAAGGAATCGAACAGAGTGCGGGTGTGGTCATCGAGTGGTAAATACTGATTGAGGAATAATTCGCCGTGTGGGGTGATGGAGATGGTGGTGGATGTGGCGTAGTTGAGCGGGCCAAAATCCGCATGGGTGTAGCGAAATACATCCACATTGGCTTCACGATCTTGCTCAAAGGATGAAACCATGCGCCAATACCGTTGGAAAAGGGGATATTCCTCGGGGTCTCGAAACGCTTTCATAAGATATTGAAAGTATGGCTTGGGGCGGTATCGAAAACTGTTCTCTCGAATGAATCTCATAGACCCCACTGCATAATGGTCCCAGTTATCGAGGACCTTCGAACGGAGTGTCAGGTCTTTCCCGAACATCATGCGGACGGTGCTGTATCCACCAGGGACTTGCGGGGCAATTTCAAGAAGCGCAGGTGATACCTGAAAAAATGCTGCGGCGATGTAATTGATGGCGAGTACATCAGAGTACACATCCATGATAAAGGCAGGCAGCCGCAACTTTTCGGTGATGCTGACCATTTTACCGAGCACCTTTTCTGCATCGATAGTATCGGTGGCAAGCGCTGCAGAGGGTTGACGGATGATGCGATGTTCGTTTACTCCGCTTGCTGCGAGGAAGAATTCGCGCCGTTCGATGGTAGTGAGGTGCAGGGCATTTGCTAGTTCAAATAACAGATCTGGATCGAAATATTTTTTTACGCCCCGTTCGATCTGGCTGATAACAGCAATATCGATCTGAGTGCGCTCAGCTAGTTGGAATTGGGTTAAGTTCAGATCCTGACGAAGCAGAGAGACGAGAAAGCCAAATTCTTTACGATCCATGCGAATCCTCCTACCATTAAGCCAAGGTACTCAAAAAAAACTTTGAGTAGAGTGTAAACCCATTTACTGGACTTTTCAACCCTTGGCTATAGAATATATAAATTCAATTCACTCACTTCACCCTCTGTAGAGGGGAAGGGGCACTACAAGGGAGCCTCGGCTAAATGCCGAGGTTTTTTTGTTTCTCTGTTCTTACAAAATTTTTACGCTTTTGTACTATAAATGTAAAAAAATCTTCAGTTCTCAGGAGGCAACCATGACGGATGCAACCGCCCAACAATTTACTTTCAAAGCAGAGACCAAGCAACTTCTGCATATCCTTATTCATTCCCTGTATAAAGACCGGGAAGTTTTTATGCGTGAATTGCTCTCGAACGCTTCTGATGCGATCAACCGCCTGCGTTTTGAGATGCTGACCAATCAGAATGTGCTCGATCCGAACGTGGAGTTGAAGATCCATGTGAAGGTGGATAAAGACAACCGCACTATCACCGTTCAAGATACTGGTATTGGGATGACACAGGATGAACTCGTGGACCATCTTGGTACGATCGCACAATCGAGTGCACGGAAATTTTTGGAAGCCGCCAAGGACAAAGGGCAAGACGCGTCTGGCTTGATCGGTCAATTTGGCGTTGGTTTTTATTCGGTTTTCATGGTGGCTGAGTGGGTGCGGGTCACTTCGCGCTCTTTCCGCCCAGAAGCACAGGCAGTAACCTGGTATGCCACCGGGGATGATACCTACCAGGTCAGTCCTGCAGAAATGACCGAACGTGGCACACGCATCGAAATTAAACTCAAAGAGGATGCGGCGGAATTTGCCGAGGATTACCGCCTGAAGAATATCATCCACAAGCATTCGGATTACATCGGTTTTCCCATTTATGTGGGGGATGATGAGAAACCGGTCAACAAGCAGACGTCACTGTGGCGTACTGCTCGTAATGAGATCACTGCTGAACAGTATAAGGACTTTTACCGCCAAACGACACTTGATTTCGAAGACCCGCTTATGCACCTGCATATGGTGACCGATGCGCCTGTTCAATTGTACGCACTGCTGTTTTTCCCTTCAAAGGCAGACCGTGGTGTGTTCTCACTGCGCAAGGAAGATGGGTTGAAGTTGTACTCCCGCAATATTTTGATCGATGAGTACAACAAAGACTTGCTGCCTGAATATCTGCGTTTTGTGCAGGGTGTAGTGGATTCTGAAGATTTGCCGCTCAACGTCTCGCGTGAGACGGTGCAATCGAGCGGATTGATGCCGAAGCTCAAGAAGGTGCTGACCAACCAGGTCATTAAAGAGTTGGAGTCACTCGCAAAGAAGGATGCGGAAAAATACGCTTCATTCTGGAGTGAGTTTGGTGTGTATCTAAAACAGGGCATTGCTGCCAGCCCCGCAGATGCCGACACCATCACACCCCTGTTGCGCTTCAAGACCAATACCAAGCCTGAAATCTGGTCTTCCCTTGATGAATACGTATCAAGAATGAAGGATGGGCAGAAGGTCATTTATTACATTGTGGGTGAAGACCCCAAAGCGGTACTACGAAGTCCGCATTTGGATGCATTCCAGGCGAATGGCACCGAAGTGCTGCTATTGACCGAGCCAATGGACTCGTTCATGCTGATGGGCTTGCATAAGTATAAGGACTACGAACTGAAAAGTGTCAGCGGGGCAGAGGTTGATGGGGCAGAGCAACCCAAGGCTGAGTCTGAAGCGGCGAAGATTCCTGAAGGAGACTTCAATGCCCTTGTCGAAAAATTCAAGCAGGTCCTCGGTGAGCGCGTGACTGATGTTCGCTCCAGCAATCGTTTGATCACATCCGTTGCGCGTTTGGTGGATGCCGATGCCAATTCCAACCCTGAACTTCAGCGGGTTTACAAGTACCTTGGCAAGGAATATGAAGTACCAAAGAAGGTGTTGGAGTTGAACCCTTCACATGAGATGTTGAAAAACCTGCTGAAAACAGATGGCGAATTGCAGACCATCATCATTGAACAAGTCTTTGACAGCGCTTTACTGGTGGAAGGTTTACACCCAGATCCTTCGAGCATGGCGGAACGTGTTCAGCGCATCATGGAAGCAGCATTAAATAAATCTCAAAAAATGTGACATTCATCACTTTGCTAAAACCTTTCAAAAAATAGTCGTTGCAATTTGTCTGTAAGGAACCATATAACAATGCATATGTTATATGGTTTTTAGACATTCGAAAAAGGCAAACCCAGTGAAAACCGGCGACGCAAAGCTATGGGTCTACCATCATCTCGATGATCATGACCGCCAGGCCGCCGATGATTGCATCAATGCAGTTCTATCTGCCTGGCTATCATAGCCAGGCTTTTTAATTCGGATGGCTGTTTCAACTTTCTAGTTTGAATACAAATACTTGAAATAAGGAGAAAAGCCATGTTTAAAAACCTAAAGATCGTATTTGCAGTGATCGCAGTTGTTACTATTGCTGTTGCATCCTATGCATTCGCCGCATCCAATACTGTTCCAGCCACCAAAGCTGGTGAAGGAAGCGGAACTGTGACCGGGTATACCATTACAAGCGTTGTGTACAACCTCAATGCCACAGACCCTTCGACACTTGATAGCGTTGCTTTTGATCTTGGCGCTGCTGCCGCAACTGGGAAAGTGAAAGCTCAGCTTGTTGCCAGTGGCACCTGGTACGCCTGCACGCTCGATACCGGCACTGTTTGGGAATGCACGACCACCGGGCTTGATGTTTCAACCATCAATCAGCTTCGTGTCGTTGCGGCCAGCAACTAAGATCCGAATTTCTCACAGCCAGATCCGTTCTATGTCCGTCCCCTGTTCTGAAGATTGGAAGGGTGATAGGAACGGGTCTGGCAATTCCCTTGATTTCTCATGATAAAGATCAGCAAAGAGCAATCCTTTTATATTAAGGGTGCCTCTTTGCTATTTTTTATCTTAATATATTGGCTTACGCTTGCACCCAGTCAACTTGGCGGACCGTTAACATATGTGATCGTGAACGGAAAAAGTATGGAGCCGGGGTTCATCCTGGGAGATCTCGTTCTTGTTCGGGAAGAACCTGTTTACAGTGCAGGGGATGCCGTTGTGTACCATGACCCCGAACTTCAGCAATTCGTTTTTCATCGTGTTGTTGGCATGGAGACGGACCGTTTTATCTTACAAGGTGATAATAACGGCTGGTTCGACTCATATCGCCCAACACAAAACGAGATCGTTGGGAAACTGTGGCTGCATGTTCCGAATTTTGGCAAACTGATAAACTGGGTGCGGGTACCGGTTAATGCTGACATAACAGCTGGACTGTTTGGAGTTTTGCTTATGATGGACTTATTCAAAAGAACGCCTCGTACCAAACGGGTGGGCGGGTCACCACCCATTCACGTGGGTGCCACTTCCCAACTGAGTCTTGCCATCTTCAGCGCATTGGCAGTTCTTTTCCTCATCGTAGGTGTATTTGCCTTCACCCGTCCTGTAGATCTGCCCGCTGAAAATATTCTGTATCAACAAACCGGTGATTACTATTATTCCGCTACGGGCACGCCCGGCGTTTATGACACGGATGTGGTGCAGACTGGTGAACCGGTTTTTCCGAAATTGACTTGCTTTCTCAATATTGGGTTTACCTATACATTGAAAGGTGATGGCATTCAAAACGTGACAGGCACCCAAAGTATGTATGCCCGTATTATGGACAAACAAAGCGGCTGGCAGCGGACCGTTCCACTTTATCCGGAGACGGTGTTCAATGGGACCTCCAACTTCATGATGTCCACACTGGATCTGTGTCAGGTGGAGTCGATCGTCAATCTTGTTGAGGCGCAGGCAGGGTTGAAACAGATCGCTTATACATTAGAGATCGTCAACGATGTGACATTCACCGCCAGTGTGAATGGACAGGTCATTAGCGATACTT
>JBEBCV010000479.1:0-5121 GCA_041157505.1 Chloroflexota bacterium
AATCTGCTCGGCAAGTCCACGATGTTCCGGCGGATAGATCTTATCCACACCGGAACCCAATATCGCTATCGTTCGCCCACCCGCTTTGAGCGCGGTTTGATGCGCAATGGTACCCACTCCGCGGGCGAGTCCGCTCACTACGGTGATCCTGTTCGCAGCGAGGAAAGAGGCGATCTCTTCCGTCACTTGCCGCCCATATGCAGTCACCTTACGAGTGCCAACAATGGCGACTGCAAATAAGTCATCCATCAAATATTCACCGCGGATATAAAGCACCGGCGGTGGTTGATCGATCTCTTTGAGCCGGGCTGGATATTCTTCGTCAGCCCATGTCAGGATATTAATTCCCTGCGCCTCGATCTTAGCCGATACTTGCTCCAGATCTATTTGCCTTCTCGCCCCGATCACTTTTTCAACCAATTTCGCGCCCAAACCAGCTTCCATCAACTCAGGGGCATCCGCATTCCAAGCAGACTCGAGGTCGCCAAAATAGGCGACAAGTCCCTGCATGCGGACTGCACCTATGCCTTTAATTAGATTGAAACCGATCCAATATTTTTTATCGTCCATGGCTGGTACGCGATTTTATCACTCCCCACTTGGTTTGATTATTTAAGGATCAATCAATCCATCGATAATATGGACCGTCATAACCCTGTCATCCATGTTGAGCTCAATAACCACATCAGGAATGGCGGGTAGCAGAACCTCTTTTCCGTTTTCTTTAATGACTACATAAACGTCATTTGCACCGGTTTCAAGCACTTCATTTAAAATGCCCAATTTGTTACCATCATCGGTCATGACGGTTAGTCCGATCATCTCGTGTTTGTAGTGCTGTCCTTCAGGCAATGCCGGAACTTCGCTGGATTTAACATAGACCCACTGGTTGCGAAAACGTCCAGCCGTTTCAGGGGAATCAAATCCACGCAGTTTTATCAACAAACCATTTGCATGAACGCGAGCGGAACCAATGGTGAAGGATTCGTACTTCTCGCCTATATAAACCTTGCGTCCAGATTTGATGCGGTCAGGGAAATCAGTATGCAGATCCATAATGATCTCACCTTGCACCCCATGCGGTCGGCGAAGATAGCCGATTGCCAAATAAATAGACTCGCCTTTGGGCGAGCCTGAATTTTGCTCAGTCGTCATTAGGAGGGTTCCGTTACATCCAATGTGGCTTGTTTGCCCTGACGATCCGCTGCAACACGGAGCAGGGTGCGAATGGCATTCGCAACTTTGCCGCCTTTGCCGATCACACGCCCCATATCGTCCTTGGCAACGGTCAACCCTAGGCGAGGACGGTTACCCTTTGTCTCGGTCACGATGACCTCTTCAGGATGATCCACTAAAGATTTGGCAATATATTCGATCAATTCTTTCATTTTATTTCCTCATATACACATTACGGATTACGCGGTCGAAAATGCGTAATCCGTAATGATGAGTCTTGCGGTTTACTTGTGGGTCTTGACTGGCGCAGCGCGCTTGACTTCGGCAGCTGCCGCTTCAGCGACGAGGGTCTCGACAGATTCGCCCTTCTTGAAGCGTTCGAAACGATCGAGCGTGCCAGCGGTCTTGAGCACCTGAGCAGCGGATTCGGTAGGCTGAGCGCCATTCTTCATCCAGTGATAGATGCGATCTTCATTTAACTTGATCGTGGCGGGGTTGGTACGGGGATTGTACACACCCAAAATTTCCAAAAAGCGACCATCGCGGGGGGCTTCCTTGTCAGCAGCGACGATGCGGTACGTGGGCTGGCCTTTGAGACCAATACGACGTAAACGGATACGAACCATCTTGAACTTACTCCTTAGTTTTTTTGATTACGTTCCAGACAGGCACTAGAGACGAGAGGGATGTGCGGGCTGAAATCGCGGGCTGTATTTTACCAGAAAGACCGAGATTCTATACACGAATATTGAGGGAATCGCCCAACCCTAAAAGGTATAATCGCCGCAACTAAGCTACAGGAGTATTTATCATGACCCTGGCAATTACGCTCAGCATTGGAATTCCACTGCTCATTTTGTTCATTATGTTGGTTTTTGGGCTTTACTCCAACCGAAGTTTGGGTTGGGTTTTCCTGTATCTCATTTGGGGGGCATTGGGATATTTTTTTACCGTTCAACTTATTTCTTATTTGTTGGCACAAGGCGCAGAAAATAAGGCACTAGTTGTCTATTTTGCACCGATTGTCCAACAAGTTTTGGTATCAATTGGCGTGTTTTTCGTTCTCTATCGCGAAAAATCTGATAACTTGATCGAAGGTGCAGTCTTTGGCTGGGCTGTTGGGCTTGGTTTTGCAATCCTCGATTCGATCTACTATATTCGCACTTTGCCTGATATTGCATTGGATATCGTGCTTGCCCGCTTTTTGTCAACTACCCTGGTATACGCCACCGCCTCTGCAATCACAGGATTGGTGATGACTCAGTTTTACTTCCGCCACAGAGAGAATCGTGCCGTCATCCTGCTCAGCGGATTGGGTGCTGCCATAGGATATATGTCCCTTTTTAACTGGCTGACACAAAGCGAATTGGATAACGTCATCCCAGTTATTTATGGCATAGGCGGCTTAACCCTGATGAGCCTGTACATCACCGGGCAGTTAAGATCGATTCTCATACAATTGGGAATCCAGAAAAAACGAGCTGATGGATTACTGGATATCGTCATACCCATCGGTGTGAATCTGGCATCTGAAAAGAAGTTTGAAAAACTTCTGGAAAACATGCTGATCGAGGCAAAAAACTTCTGCAATGCAGATGCAGGTACGTTGTATCTAAAGAAAAACGACGCACTTGAATTTGCCGTCGTCCGTAATGATTCCTTGAATATTATGATGGGGGGCACAAGCGGTACACCGGTCACTTTACCACCGGTCAAATTAATGGATGAGGCGGGCAACCCAAACCGGAACAATATCGCTGCCTACGCAGCCCTAACCGGTGAAATTATCAACATCGAGGATGCCTACGAAGACAAGAAATTTGATTTTTCCGGAACTCGAGAGTTCGATCAAAAAACAGGCTATGTTTCGTCTTCTTTCTTGACAATTCCATTAAAGGACAGTCAGGGAAATGTACAGGGGGTTCTGCAGTTATTAAATGCCCTCAACCATGCCGAAAAAACCATCATTCCATTTGATTCAAATCTTCAGCAACTCATGAGTTCCTTTTCATCCCTCGCAAGTGCCGCTCTGGAAGGATATATTCAAGAACAAAAGTTGCGAAATGAGATACGAGAATTACGGATCGAGATCGACCACGTAAAACGCGAGAAACAAGTTGCAGAGATCACTGATTCGGATTATTTCAGACAACTTCAACAAAAAGCACAGGAACTAAAAGCAAAAGGCAGCAACACTTCTCCAATGGAATCCCAAACTTGAAATATGGTTTTCTCAAGAAGTAAATTCTAGCAATAGATTATTCTTTATTTTGTTTTGGAGAGACCACTTTTTTGCAAGGCAAAAGCATCAAATTAGTAATATTTTGTCGAGGGTATAATCACGCCTAACATGAACAAGATCAGAGCCACTTTTCAGAAAATCACCTTTGCCGAGAACAGCGCTCCCATTGCTTTCTTTGTTATTAGCTTCCTTGGTTTTGGATTACTTATTCCCAGCCTTGGCTTTTACATGGATGATTGGCATTATGTGTTTTATGCCAAATCACTTGGCATTGAAAGCTTGCAAGCGATGCTAACGTATGACAGCCGCCCAAATGCTGGCTGGCTGTACATACTAGGTTTTCGCATTTTGGGGACAAGCCCCCTTGCATGGCATGTATTCACCCTTGCTTTGATCGTGATCGCTACATGGACATATTGGCTCTTCATAAGAATTCTTTGGAAATCACAGGGCTACAACGCCGCATACATTGCCATCTTGTTCGCTGTGTATCCATTTTTCATGCTTCAATCTTCGCCTGTTGGTTATACCCATTTATGGGTAGGGTTGATCGCATATAACGTTTCACTGCTATTGATGGTAATGGCAGTTGAAAAACCAACGCCAATAAAATGGGTACTGACAAGTATTGGAATGGCATTGGTCGCACTTCACCTTTTCGTCAGCGAATATTTTTCAGGGTTGGAAGTGGCTCGTGGCGTTGTTTTATGGGTTTTGTTGAATCGCATTGAGCCAAATCTTTCACGCAGGCTTGTACGTATTTTTTGGAATTGGCTGCCATATCTTGTTGTGCTGGGTGGCTTCTTTTTCTGGCGAGTGGTCATCTTCCAAAACCCTGAAGGGGTCACGCGCAACGAACCGATAATTTTGGGAATGCTTGCCACCGAACCGCTCAAGGCTATTTCGTTTCTCATCACAGCATTCATTACCGACTCCCTTTCTGTAATGACAATCGGTTGGCAAAAAGCAACAAATGCGAACTTATACAAATTCGACTCGCCTTTCGCACAGTTTAGGTTAGCGGTCTCAGCGTTAGGATTTGCACTGTCGTATTTTTATTTCAAGAACCTTACTGTTATTTCCGCTGAGGAAAGCGATTCGATACCGTGGCGTAAAGACTCGGCAATCCTTGCTGTCGCTGCGTTGTTGACAGGCGGATTACCCATCTGGATCATTGGACGTTCCATCGTCGAAAGTTCGAACCTCATTTCTGCCTCCCGCTTCGGACTTCCAACCGTATTCGGGGCGGCGCTGCTAACTTTTCTACTCGTCGATCACTTTGTGACTGATAGAAACAAAAAGAATCTTCTGTTCGCACTGCTGGTCGGTTTAGCGCTTAACTTCCATTTGGATAATGCCAAGGAATATCAATACTCATGGGAGAAACAAGAACGATTTGCACAGCAATTGCTTTGGCGTGCACCCGCCATCGAACCAGGGACCGCCATCGTGACCGATCAGGAGATCGTGGGCGTGATGGGCGAATATGCGGTCTCTTTTTCCATCAATACTTCTTATCAAGCCAGCGGATTTGGGAGTAATCCTCCCTATTGGTATTTCCCGTTCTATTACACAATCCCAAATGTAAACGACCTTCTGCAAGGTGTGCCTCTCGAATACTCCAAGTTGACCATGCAGTTTAATGGCAACAGCAAACAAATTCTATTGGTCGATTTCAACCCTGAAATGCAACGCTGTTTGTG
>JBEBCV010000480.1:0-5728 GCA_041157505.1 Chloroflexota bacterium
ACATCGCATCCAAGCACACAGATGCGAATGGCATGACCTGGGTGGACGTTTCCCCCACGAATTTCCATGTCAAAGCCCCTGCCGGCTCAAAATTATGGATCTGTGTTCGTGAAGGAAACATTAGCCGTACAAATCCGCCATTTTAAGTTTGGGTATAAGAATATTGAAACTTTAAGACAGAATATCATCCCGCAGTCGTTGATCTAACAACCCACTGCGGGATGACCTGTTTATGACATCAATTTTCCTGATCTTTTTTAATCTGCCATTTTCGAGGGTTATAATATTAATAAAGTCCATTCCTGAAAGTTTATTCATCTCTCCCCGCATTAGAAAGGAAGTGGCAATGAAAAAAATTACCTACTCTCTCACCCTTGCCATCATTGCCGGTATGGTCCTCGCCTCCTGTAGTTTGTTTGGCGATACCACCAACAATGGTGAAAGCGCAATGCCGGAAATACAATTTACTGCTACAGCTCCGGTCAATTCTGTCACAGTCGAACTTTCAGTCCAGGTGGATACCTCCATTCAATACAATGCAGTGGGACAGGTCATGCGTTTCAAGTACATCGTCAAGGTAACGAAGAACGATCTCACTGAAACACTCCCACCCAATGTTACATTTTCAGGCGCGACTCCCATTTGCCCTGCAGTCAACACCATTGGAAATGCAAATGACCGCTTCGATGCCGGGGAAAGTCTCGAATGTACATTCGATTATCTGCTGACCCAGACAGATCTTGATAAAGGTTCTGTCTCAAATGTCGCAACGGTCAGTGTGTATGGTGTCAATTCAAACACGGTCACAACGAATGTTCCCACCGTACAATCAAAGCTGATATCACTTGCAGTCACAGCCAACCCCACCACTTATAGTGCAGCAGGGCAAACGATCACTTTCAGCTATGCCATCAAGAACGGCGGCGCCGCCCCGCTTGGGCCTGGTCAATTCACGGTCACAGATACTCTCATCAGCAGCACACCCTTCAACTGCGGGAATGCAGATGCCACCATTGCCCCCGGCGCAGAATTAACCTGCACCAGCACCTATACAGTGAACGCAACCGATGTAACCAATGCGTCCTTCAAAAATAATGCAACCGCATCAGGCAGTGGAGCAACGTCACAACCCGCATCTGTCACTGTATCAAAAACCACAATCAGCAGCGGAACGAACGTCCAGCATACGGTTGCAGAAGGTGAATGGTTGTGGCAGATCTCTCGTTGTTATGGAGCCGATCCCAAGAAAACGGTGGAGGCGAACAAGCAATTGGCAAATCCCGCCCAGATCAAGGCAGGCATGGTCGTCACCGTCCCCAATATTGGGAGTAACGGAAAGGTCTACATCTCGCAGCAATCTCCTAAATGCGTGGAGATCTATACCGTCCAATCTGGTGATACGTGGAGTTCCATCGCCACAAAATTCGGCGCAGATACTGCCCTTTTACAAATGGTCAATGCCAATACACTGACACCCGGTAACAAGATCAAGGTTCCGCTTTATACAGCCGGGCTCAACCCAACGCCCAGCACCGGTTTATCTCTCACCGTTACGGCTTCCCCTACGAACTATAGCCAGGCCGGACAGGCAATTACCTTCACCTACGTCATCAAGAACAATACTTCCGCCTCGTTAGGACCTGCTCAATTCACCGTGCTTGATACGCTCATCAGTGCGTCAACTGCATTCAACTGCGGCGCAGCAACCACCACGCTCGCCCCTGGTGCCACGGTCACGTGTACCTCAACCTACAACACTACTGCCACAGATGCAAGTGCTGCCTCTGTGATCAGCAATGCGTTGGCAGCCGGTGGAGGTGCGCCGAACTCCCCTGCCGTAAAAACGACCGTCACAAAAGGCACATCACAACTTTCGCTTTCAGTCACTGCCAACCCCACAACCTACAGCCAGGTTGGGCAGATCATTACTCTCACATACGTGATCAAGAACGATGGCTCGACAAATCTTGGTCCAACTCAATTCACAGTGACAGACCCGCTGATTGGTGCCTCATCCTTTAACTGTGGACCTGCCAATACAACCCTTGCCCCCGCTGCGACGACAAACTGCAACGTCAACTACACGATCACCCAAGTAGATATGAACTCCGCTTCAGTATCCACCAAACCGATGGCTGGCGGTGGTGGAGTACCACAATCTGCTCCGGCGAATGTAAGCATTGTGAAAAGCGTCAGCTCGATCAGTTTGACATCTTCCCCAAGTCCTACGAACTATAATCAAGTCGGGCAGACGATCACATTCAATTACGTCATTACAAACAATGGCACTGCCACGTTGGGACCCGCTCAATTCACAGTCACTGATATTCTCATCAGCCCCAACCCCTTCAATTGTGGTGCAGCCAATTTCACCCTAGCCCCCGGTGCTACTGTGACTTGCTCCAATACTTACACCATCACACAAGCGGATATGGGCGTCGCCTCGATATCGAACAGTGCAACAGCCTCTGGCGGAGGAGCATCCACTACGCAGCCTGATATCAAGACGGTCATCAAGCAATGACCCATTCACCAATCACCAAATAAATCTTAAAAAGAACCTCGAAACTTCACATCAATTTCAGCGAAGACCGGGGTTCTTTTTAGTTACTGACAAAAGGAGTCACATCATGCCCGCCCCTCTCCCCCGTTCGAAAGTAAAGAAACACCAAACCTGGAACGCCGAAAGTGTATTTACCACTCCAGATGCATTCGATGTTGAAATGCAAAGCATTCTCGAAAGCCTGCCAGAGATCAAAAAATATCAGGGACATCTCGGAGATAATATCGAGACTTTCCTTTCAGCCGTTCAAGCGATAGACAACATCGAGCAGCGCTCGGCAAAAGTCCGCGTGTTTGCCACCATGTCAAGTTCTGTGGATGCTAACGATGAGCAAGGCGCTGCCATGAGTAGTAAAGCGACGTCCATTCTGGCTCAAGTGGGGGCAGCAATATCCTTTCTCGAACCGGAACTGCTGTCCATTGGTGAGGCGAAATTACGTCAATGGATGAGCGAAGACGCACGGATGAAACTGTACGAGCACTTCTTCAATGACCTGTTCCGCAAACAGGCGCATGTTCGCAATGCCGAGGTGGAAGAATTGCTTGGAATGGTGCGGGATCCGTTCGGCGCGGTGCGCAGTACAGCGGGGATGTTGGCAAATGCTGATTTTAAATTCAAGCCTGCAAAAGACAGCAAAGGCAGGAAGCTCGAATTAACTCAAAGCACGCGAAGTGCCCTTATAGAGTCAGCCGACCGTAAAGTGCGACAAACCTCATGGGAAAACTACAACGATAAATACCTCGAATTCAAGAACACCTTGGCTGGAAATCTGGCTGCGTCTATCAAACAAAATGTGTTCAACATGAATGCACGAAATTTCAATTCCTCACTTGAAGCGACTCTTTTCAATGGCGATGTGCCTGTGGAAATGTTCCACAATCTATTGGATATTTTCAAGAAAAAGCTTCCCATGTGGCACAAATATTGGCGCATCCGCCGCAAGGCATTGGGAGTAAAAGTACTCCATCCCTATGATGTCTGGGCGCCATTGACCACAAAGAAACACAAAGTTCCATTCGAAACCGCTGTGGATTGGATCTGCGAAGGACTTGCTCCAATGGGGGATGAATACGTCAGCACCATGCGCAAGGGTTGCATTGAAGATCGCTGGGTGGATTGGTCTCCAAACGCTGGCAAACGCGAAGGTGCTTTCTCCACCCGCGTGCCAAATGACATGCATCCTTTCATCATGATGAGCTACACCGATGACGTCGGCTCGATGAGCACGCTCTCGCATGAATTGGGACATTCCATCCATGCCTGGTACGCCAGCCGCGCCCAGCCGATGATGTATTATCTTTATCCGTCCATCATTGCAGAGACTGCCTCGAACTTCAATCAGGCAATGACCCGCGCTCACTTGCTCAAAACCAAAAAGGATAAATACTTCCAGATCGCCCTGCTCGAAGAAGCCATGGATAATTTCCACCGTTACTTCTTCATCATGCCTACCCTTGCCCGCTTCGAACTGGAAACCCATCAGCGCGCCGAAAAGGGACAATCACTCACTGCCGAAACCATGAACAACCTGATGGCAGATTTGTTTAGCGAAGGTTTTGGCGGAGAAATGTACCTCGATCGAGACCGCGTCGGCATTACCTGGGCAACGTTTACAACACACCTCTACATCGACTATTACTCATTCCAATATGCCATTGGCATCTCCGCAGCCAACGCCATTGCCAAGCGCGTGCTAGATGGCATACCCGGTGCGGCGCAAGACCATATCAACTTCCTCAAAGCAGGCTCGTCGATGTCGCCAATGGATGTGTACAAAACCGCAGGGATTGATATGACCTCCACCCAACCCATCGAAGATGCGTTTACCGTGCTGGAAGAATACATTGATCGCTTGGGCGAATTAACAGGTAAATAATACGAGACCATTGACGATGGACAATGGTCTATGGTCGGTCGTCAATGGTCATATTTATCTCTTGACAAATAGACAAACTTCTATATAATGACCTTATGAAATTTGACCCTGTCCTTTTTGCCAAAGCCATCGCAGACGACACCCGCCAGAGGATCATGAGCGAGTGTTGCTGCTGTGAACTCTCGGTCAATGAGATCGTCGAGAAGATCGGCTTTTCGCAGCCCACCATTTCCCATCACCTCGCCATTCTGCGAGATGCGGGTCTGGTGACTGTACGCGAAGAAGGCAAGCAAACGTTCTACACCCTCAACCAGGAACACATCGCCGTTTGCTGTGGTCAGATCATGCTCAAGTTTGCACCCGAATCGGTGACAACCGAAAACCTGTTGAAAACCTTCAAGGCATAACCGGGATATGTCCACGGCCGTGACATGATCCCGTTTTTTGCAATCAGTTCCATAGACAAACTTCTATACGAAAGGAGCACCTCATGAACGAATTAACTGTCGTCACTAACGATTGCTGCGAACCTGATCGTGGCGAGTGTGAATGTTGTGAAGGCGGCAACTGCACCAGCGGTTGTTGCTAAAGCTCGATCTCTGTTTGCCATCTGGCAGCCAGAGAGACATTATCGGTATGAAATTTTTTTTCGAAAACACATAGACATTCTTCTATGCAAAAGGAAAACCCATGAACACACTATTATTGTTACCGGTCGTTTCTGCCCTCATTCTATTTGGGCTCACACAGTCCACAGAAAATGTACTCACCATTCGCCAAAGTCGCAGAGACAATGGCGAAGATATCAAAACCTATTTATAAGGAGAAAGAATCATGACTGAATCACCCACCCCCATCCACGAAACCGTCCGCGAACATTACGCCGAGCGGATTAAAAGCAGCGCCTCTTGCTGCGGACCTTCAGACTGCTGCTCCACCGAAAGCCGCCTCTACCCTGTAGATTTACTTGCCACGCTTCCATCCGATGTATCCAGCACCAGTTATGGTTGCGGTGACCCGATCACCCTTGCATCACTGAAACCTGGACAGACAGTTCTCGATCTCGGTTCAGGCGCAGGACTCGATTGTTTGTTGGCAGCCCAGAAAGTCGGTCCAGAAGGACGCGTGATCGGCGTAGACATGACTCCCGAGATGATCGAGCGCGCCCAAGCCAATGCGAAGCGCGTCAATGCATCCAACGTTGAATTCCGCCAGGGCTATCTTGAAAACCTACCCGTGGAAAGCAACACGGTGGATGTCATCATCTCGAACTGCGTCATCAACCTTTC
>JBEBCV010000481.1:0-12937 GCA_041157505.1 Chloroflexota bacterium
CAATGTGAACCTGACCGTGGAGTTGATCGTACCGGTCGCTCTCGAACAGGGTTCGAAATTCGCCATTCGTGAAGGCGGTCTCACCGTCGGCGCGGGTGTCGTCACCAAGATCATTGCGTAAGGCGGAGAGAAATGGCTAAACAGAAAATTCGCATCCGCCTCAAGGCTTACGATCATCGCGTTCTCGACCAATCCGCCAAGCGAATTGTCGAGACTGCTGAACGCACGGGCGCCCATGTTGTTGGTCCCGTACCCTTGCCAAGCAAGAAAGAACGCTATACAATACGGCGCTCTTCCTTCATTGACAAGGATTCCCATGAGCATTTCGAGATCCGAACTCACAATCGCTTGATCGATGTGTTGGATCCTGACTCGAAGACAATCGACATGTTGATGCGGCTTAATTTGCCCGCTGGTGTTGATATCGAAATCAAAATCTAGTTGAATAACGCGTAATTATGGGAATTCCCATAATTACGGTACGTTAGAGACGGCGCAAGAGTTGGTTTGCGCGCGAACAAAGGGTTCGCCTCGCAAACCAACTGACTGTGCCGCACGGAGATGATGCGGTCGTTGCCCCGACTGGCAGTCTCGTCAATATCTTGAAAAGGAGAAAATTGAGCATGTTGAAAGGGCTGATAGGTCGAAAGATCGGCATGACCCAGATCTTCGATGAGCAAGGCGTTGCCTATGCGGTAACCCTCATCGAAGCTGGGCCTTGTTTTGTTACCCAGGTCCGTACTGCTGAGAAGGAAGGGTATTCTTCAGTACAACTGGGCTTTGGCGAAACAAATCCCAAACGCCTCACACAGGGGCAGGTTGGGCATTTGAAAGCCAATGAAATTACCCCTCTGCGTTACATCCGCGAATTCCGAGCCAAAGAACATGGTTTGAAGGTCGGCGACAAAGTTACTGTCGGCGACGCTTTTGCCGTTGGCGAGCGTGTGGATGTGATTGGTATCAGCAAGGGTAAAGGTTTTGCTGGCGGTGTGAAGCGCTACCACTTCCATGGTATGAACGCTACCCACGGTACGTCAGATCGCAACCGTGCACCCGGTTCACGCGGCTCCGGCACTACGCCAGGTCGTGTTTATAAGGGTTCCCGCGGCGCTGGTCATATGGGCGTGGATCGCGTGACCGCGCAGAATATCAAGGTCGTGATGGTTGATCCGGAACGCAATCTGATTGCCATCAATGGCGCTGTTCCCGGTGGCAAGGGGAGCCTCGTCATGATCAAGGAGTCGCGCAAGCAGTAAGGCGCGCAGGAAATCGGAGCGAGAATACCATGAAAGTAGATGTTCTTGATTTGAAGGGCAACAAGGTACGCGAGATCGAACTTCCCGCGAATCTGTTTGAAGCCCCTGTAAATGTAGATCTCATGCACCAGGCATACACTCGCCAGATGGCGAATGCCCGTCTTGGTACGCATGATACGAAGGTCCGTAGTGAAGTTCGCGGCGGTGGTCGTAAGCCTTGGAAGCAAAAGGGAACCGGCCGTGCCCGTCAGGGTTCAAGGCGCGCAGCGCAGTGGGTCGGTGGTGGTCGTATCCACACCCCGCATCCTCGCAGCTATGAACTTCGCATGCCCAAGAAGATGCGCCAGGCGGCTCTCCGCTCGGCTTTGTCTGTGAAGGCTTCCGAAGCTTCCCTCGTCATTGTTGACGAACTCAACTTCGATGAGCCCAAGACCAAGCTCGTGGCTCAGGCATTGGGTAATTTGGTTGGTACCTCCACCGCTTTGGTGTTGATGCCCATCAAGGACCAGAATTACGATTTGGTGATGCGCAGTGCAAGTAATATCGAGAGCGCCAAGGTGCTGCTCGCTAGCTACTTGAATGTGCGTGACATCCTTAATTTTGATAAAGTCGTTTTGCCAGTCAAAACGATCGATGCGCTCGTTGCGCACCTAGGATAGGAGAGAGACATGAGCGATCTTTATAATGTCCTCGTCCGCCCACTGGTGACCGAGAAATCTAACGCCCAATCCAGCAAGCTGGGTCATTATGTGTTCGTTGTGAACACCAACGCCACCCGTACTGCTGTGAAAGATGCGGTTGAAACCCTCTTCGATGTCACCGTGGCGCGCGTGAATATTGTCAACGCCCCTGCGAAGCGCGGACGCCGCGGCCGATCTCGCCGCATTGTTATTCGTCGTCCCGCTTTCAAGAAGGCGATCGTTACCCTTGCCGAGGGAAGCAAACCCCTCGAGATCTTTGAAGGGGTGCAATAATGGCCGTCAAAAAGTACAAACCAATTACCCCCGGCATGCGCGACATGACCGGTTATACCTTTGAGGAAATCACCAAGTCCACACCGGAACGCTCGCTGCTCGTCATCAAGAAGCGCTCTGGCGGACGCAATGCCTATGGACGGGTGACCGTCCGTCATCGTGGCGGTGGCGCTCGTCGCTATATCCGTATGGTGGATTTCAAGCGCGAAAAGTTCGGAATTCCTGCAAAGGTTGCTGCGATCGAATACGATCCGAACCGCACTGCCCGTCTTGCCCTTCTGCATTATGCGGACGGCGAAAAACGCTATATCGTCTCTCCTGTTGACCTGAAAGTTGGCGACACCGTCATGTCTGGTCCTAACGCTGAGATTCGTTCTGGCAATTCATTGCCGATCAGCAATATTCCGGTCGGTACTCTTATTCATAATATTGAGATAAAGCCCGGTAAGGGCGGACAGATGGTCCGTTCGGCAGGCGGCGCTGCGCAATTGCTCGCGAAAGAAGGCGATTTTGCCCAGATCCGTATGCCATCCGGTGAGGTTCGTCTCATCCACCAGGTTTGTTACGCGACCATAGGCCAGGTCGGTAATCTCGATCACGGCAATGTCAAACTTGGTAAAGCCGGTCGCAAGCGCCACCTCGGCATCCGTCCGACGGTTCGCGGTACAGCCATGAGCCCCCGCGACCATCCACACGGTGGTGGTGAAGGCCGCCAGCCGGTTGGTCTTCCCGGTCCTAAGTCTCCCTGGGGTAAGCCCACCCTTGGTAAGAAGACCCGCCTTAATAAGAAGACGGATCAGTACATTGTGCGTCGTCGCAGCAAGACGAACCGCTAGTAGATGAGGTAAGCAGATATGTCACGATCATTGAAAAAAGGCCCGTACATTGAAGCAAAATTGCTCAAGCGTATCGAAGCCATGAATCAGAAAAAAGAGAAGAAGGTGGTTCGCACCTGGAGCCGCGCTTCTGTGATCTTCCCCCAGATGGTGGGTCACACAATCGCAGTTCACGACGGCCGCCGCCATGTACCGATCTATATTACGGAAAACATGGTCGGTCACCGCTTGGGCGAATTCGCCCCAACACGCACATTCCGCGGACACCAAGCCGCCGAGAAGGCTGCGTAAGGAGAACGACATGACTGATATTCAAGCTCACGTTCGTTTTCTCCCTCAGTCCGCGCAGAAGGTCCGCGCCGTTATTGACGTGGTCCGCGGCAAAAGCGCCATTGAAGCGTTGGAGATCCTTAAATTTGTGAACAAGCGTGCCGCTGGCCCTGTTTACAAGCTTGTTGCCTCCGCTGTGGCAAATGCTGAAGAAAACTTCGGTGTCAGCCGCGACGACCTGGTCGTTGCCAAGATCACTGCAGACGAAGCTCCGACCCGCAAGTGGCGACGCTTCGGCGCCCGCGGTCGTTTCAAGCCGCTGTTGCGCCGCAGTTCTCATGTAACGGTTATTTTGCGCGAGCGCGGAGCATAAGGAGATTATATGGGTCGAAAAGTACATCCCGTTGGTTTTCGTCTCGGAATCAATCAGCCGTGGGGCGGCCGTTGGTTCGCTGAGGGAAGCACATATCGCCAGCAGTTGCACCAGGACTTTGCCATTCGTGGTTTGTTGATTGGCAAGCTTTCCAAGGGCGGCGCTGCTGCTAACGAAAAAGTCCGCGTACTGCGCAAGGAACTTCCTGATGCAATCCGCGATGGCAAGGCTGGTATCTCCCATGTTGATGTGGAGCGCACCCCTGGCAAAATTCGCATCGCCATTCATACTGCCAAGCCTGGTATTTTGATTGGTCGCAAGGGTGAAGGCGTCAAGAAGATCCGCACTGCGCTCGAAGCGTTGGTTGGCAAGAAGATCGAATTAGACATCAAAGAGATCTCGAATCCTGACCTCGACGCAAAACTGGTTGCCAAGAACATTGCTGACCAGCTCGAACGCCGTATCGCGTATCGCCGCGCCATGAAGCGCGCCATTCAGCAAGCCATGAAGCAAGGTGCCGAAGGTATCAAAATCCTTGTTGGCGGCCGCTTGGGTGGTGCTGAAATGTCTCGCGATGTTTGGCTCCGCGAAGGTCGTGTGCCTCTGCAAACCCTGCGCGCCAACCTTGATTTCGCCACCGACGAAGCCCTGACCACTTATGGTCAGATCGGCGTGAAGGTGTGGATCTACAAGGGCGAGGTGAAACCTGAAGTTGAAGAAAAAACCGAAGCGACGGAAGGCGTGTACGTCAGCGAGTAGTCGCTGCGTCGCTTGAGATGAGGTTATTGCTATGTTGATGCCTAAACGTGTAAAGTGGCGCAAGCAGATGCGTGGTCGTATGCGAGGTAAGGCTCTCCGCGGTGCGGAGATCTCCTTCGGCGAATTCGGTCTGCAGGCGCTGGAACCGGGCTGGATCACAGCCCGTCAAATTGAAGCGGCTCGCCGCTCGATCGTCCGCGAAATGAAACGCCGCGGTAAGATCTGGATCCGCATTTTCCCTGCGAAGCCGTTCACTCACAAACCACCCGAGACTCGTATGGGTTCCGGTAAAGGTAATGTGGAGTACTACGTCGCTGTGGTGAAACCTGGGCGCATTATGTTTGAAGTCAGTGGTCTTTCTGCTGAAATCGCAATTGCTGCTTTGCGTGCTGCTCAGTACAAATTCTCCATCAAGACCAAAGTTGTGGCTCGCCACGCGGGAGGAGAATAGTCATGAAGGCTATGAAAACCGCAGAAATTCGCAAGCTGGGTCCTGAGGAAATCCGCACAAAGATTTCCGATGCGCGCGATGAATTGATGAAACTGCGCTTCCAGCAGGTGAGTGGTCAGTTGACCGATACCAGCCGCTTGAACATCCTCCGCAAGGATATTGCCCGGATGGAAACCATTCTGGCTGAAATGCTCAAGAACGCTGCAGTGGAAGGTGCAAAATGAACAATCGTCGTCGTATAACTGGTGTTGTCACCAGCAACAAAATGACCAAAACGGTCGTCGTTGAGATCACTCGCAAGTATCGCCACCCTCTTTATAAGAAGGTTGTGTTCTCTAGCATGCGTGTGAAAGCTCACGATGAGATCGGCTGCCAGATCGGTGATGAAGTCCGCATCGTGGAATCCCGCCCGTTGTCTCGCGAGAAACGTTGGGTGGTTGAATCCGTGGTGAAACGTGAAGTCCGCACCGCCGATCAGGGCGTAGGAGAATAAGCCATGATCCAGCATGAATCTCGTTTGAAGGTTGCCGATAACACCGGTGCCCGCGAACTACTCGTCATCCATGTGATGGGTGGTTCCAGACGCAAGTATGGTGCTATTGGTGATGTGGTGGTGGCGACCGTCAAGGCTGCTGCTCCACAAGGCTCTGTGAAAAAGAGCGAAGTTGTGAAGGCCGTGATCGTGCGCTGCACCAAGGAATGGCGCCGCGAAGACGGCTCGTACATCCGCTTTGACGATAACGCTGCTGTTATCCTCGATGCAGATGGCGAAAACCCGAGGGGCACGCGTATCTTCGGACCTGTGGCGCGCGAATTGCGCGATATGGGCTACATGAAGATCGTGTCGCTTGCCCCGGAAGTGCTGTAGGAGCTGAGAATGAAAGTTAAGATTCGAAAAGGTGATACCGTCGAAGTGATCAGCGGCCGTCTCGAAGATAAAGGCAAGCGCGGTGAAGTCATCAATGTGATCCTTGACGAACGCCGTGTGGTGGTGCAGGGTGTCAACATCCGTACCAAGCACCAGAAGCAGGTACAAGCTGGCAACCGCCAGATGAACCCTGGCCGCGTTCAATTCGAAGGTCCTATTAATATTTCCAATGTGATGCTCGTTTGTCCGAAGTGCAGCGAAGCCACCCGCGTGGGTGTCCAGCGCGACGAGGAAGGCGCTCATCGTGTTTGCAAAAATTGTCAGGCCACGATTGACTAGGCACCGGAGCAATAGACCATGAATAGAATGCAGGAACGTTATAACAAGGAAGTAGCCCCGGCTCTGCTGAAGTCATTCGGTTTCAAGAATGTCATGCAGGTTCCGCGGTTGGAAAAGATCGTCGTCAACATTGGTCTCGGTGAAGCATTGGATAACCCCAAAGCACTCGAAGCCGCTGTGACCGATCTGACCGCCATCACTGGGCAGAAGCCTGTGCAAACCAAGGCTCGCAAAAGTATTGCGAACTTCAAGTTGCGCGAAGGCCGTTTGATCGGCACCAAGGTGACCCTTCGTGGTCCCCGCATGTGGGCGTTCTTTGATCGCCTCGTGAATATTGCACTGCCGCGCGTGCGCGATTTCCGTGGGATCTCCCCGAACGCGTTCGACGGTCGTGGAAACTACACGCTTGGTCTCAAGGACCAGTTAGTCTTCCCTGAGATCGAGTACGACAAAATCGATAAATTGCGCGGTATGGAAATCACGATTGTGACGAGTGCCAAGAATGATGATGAAGCCCGCGCTTTATTAAGACAGCTCGGTATGCCGTTCAGCGGCAAGAAGGAAGCGTAAGGTATGGCAAAGAAATGTATGCAATATCGTGAATTGCGCCGCCGCCATGCTGTGCAGGTGAGAAATCGCTGCCAGCGCTGCGGACGACCCCGCGGATACATCCGCCGCTTTGGCTTGTGCCGTATTTGTTTCCGTGAATTGGCGTTGAAGGGACAGATCCCCGGCGTCGTAAAGGCGTCCTGGTAGAACCGGGTTGGAGGTAAATCATGTCATTCACTGATCCAATTGCCGATATGTTAACTCGCATCCGCAACGCCGTAATGGCGGGCCATGCCCAGGTTGCTTTGCCGAGTTCTAAGATGAAGCTTGAAATTGCCAAGATCCTCAAGGAAGAAGGTTTCCTCGAAGGTTTCGAAGTAGTTGATGGCGAAACTGAAGCGCAGAAAGTAATGCGCCTCAAGATTAAATATGTGGGCGAACGCCGCCAGCGACGTGCAGTCATCTCCGGTTTGGAGCGCGTCAGCAAGCCCGGTCGTCGCATCTACACCAAGAAATCAGATATCCCCTGGGTGCTCTCCGGGATCGGCGTTGCCATCCTTTCGACCCCCAAGGGTGTAATGACCGGCGCGCGTGCCCGACAGTTGGGCGTGGGCGGCGAGATCATCTGCAAGGTTTGGTAGGAGGTTTATTGTGTCTCGCATTGGTCGTTTACCTGTAGACATCCCCAGCGGCGTGCAGGTGGAACTCACCGGCTCCAAGATCCGCGTCAAAGGACCGAAGGGTGAACTTTCACGGGAGTTTTCCAGCTTGATCAGCATCAAAATGGAAGACAACCAGTTGAAGATCGCCCGCAATTCGGACAACCCTGAAGAACGCGCTCTGCATGGAACCACCCGCGCTGTGCTCGCCAACATGATCCATGGTGTGAGCAAGGGATTTGAAGTCATCCTTGAAGTGGAAGGCGTTGGTTACCGCGCTGAAATGGAAGGCAAGAATCTGGCTTTGTTCGTGGGCTACTCCCACCCGGTCAAGATCGAGCCGCCCGTCGGTATCGCTTTCGAAACAGATGCGAAGACCCGTCAGATCAAGGTCTCGGGCTTCGATAAGGAATTAGTGGGGCAGGTGGCTGCGAACGTTCGTAACGTCCGCCCGCCAGAGCCCTATCATGGCAAAGGCTTACGCTATCTCGGTGAGAAGGTTCGCCGCAAAGCTGGTAAAGCCGGGAAAGGAGCCAAGTAATCCATGGCTAACAAGAATCGTGCTCTGGCTCGTGAACGCCGTCATACGCGTGTTCGCAAGCAGGTGTTTGGTAACCCCGAACGTCCTCGCTTGAACGTTTTCAAGAGCCTTACGGGTATTTATGCTCAAATCATTGACGATATGGATGGGAACACCATCGTTTCCGCTTCCACCGTCGATAAAGAACTGCGCGAAAAGGTCAAAGGCATGAAGAAGATCGAACAGGCGAAAGCCATCGGTCAGGCAATTGCTGAACGCGCGAAGTCCAAGGGAATTTCCTCGGTCGTATTCGATCGTGGTGGTTTCCGCTACACCGGGCGAATCAAGGCCCTGGCAGATGGCGCGCGCGAAGGCGGCTTGCAGTTCTAGGAGATGGAAATGGCTGATAATCAATTTGACAAACAGTACGAATCGCAGGATGCCTTCGAAGAACGCGTGATCGAAATCGCCCGCGTTGCCAAAGTGGTGAAGGGTGGTCGCCGCTTCCGCTTCCGCGTGACGGTTGTGATCGGTGATAAGAAGGGCAATATTGGTATGGGTGTTGGTAAAGCCAATGCTGTGCCCGATGCGATGCGCAAGGCTTCAGAACGTGCCCGCAAGGACATTCGCACCGTCAACATTGCTGGAACGACCATCCCGCATGAGTCGCTCGGTAAAGTGGCTGGCGCAAGAGTATTCCTCAAGCCTGCTTCTGCTGGTACCGGCGTTATTGCAGCAGGCGGCGTCCGTGCGGTGTTGGAAGTGGCTGGCGTGCGCGACATCCTGACCAAATCCATGGGAAGCGCGAACGTCCTCAACGTAGTGATGGCAACTTTCGATGCATTGGACGGACTCCGTTCACCCGCGAACGAAGCTGCCCGCCGCGGCAAGCGCGCTGAAGAATTGCTCCCATATTGGGAACGGAGGAAGCAGCATGCCTAAAAATACTTCCGGTAAAAGCATTCGTGTGACCTTGGTGCGCAGCGCCATTGGTTACACCAAAGACCAGAAGGCGACCGTTAAGGCGTTGGGTCTTCGCCGAATGCACCAAACTGTTGAACACAAAGACACGCCTGCTTTGCGCGGCATGTTGAACAAGATCATTCACTTGATCAAGATTGAAGAGTAGGTTGAACATGAAACTACACGATCTTGTACCCAATCCTGGGTCGAAAAAGAACCGAAAACGCGTTGGACGTGGTATCTCTGCCGGTCAGGGTAAAACTGCCGGTCGTGGTACCAAAGGCGCCGGTGCGCGCTCCGGCGAAGGCGGTCACTTGTATCGCCAGGGCGGTAACTTGCCTTTCTACCGCCGTTTGCCATTCTTGCGCGGTGAAGGTTTCACCCCGCCTAATCAGGTCGAATTTAACGAAGTAAATCTGGATCAGCTCGCCGAGGTTTTCAAAGCCAACGCGGAAGTGACTCCTGAGTCCCTCGCTGAAGCGCATCTTCTGCGTGATACCCGCAACCCTGTGGTCATTTTGGGTCGCGGTGAGATGAGCGTCGCCCTCAAGGTCCGAGTTCATCGCGTTAGCGCCGGTGCCAAAGCCAAGATCGAAAAGGCTGGCGGCTCGGTCGAATTGATCGCCTAATTCGAGGAACCTTCTTATGAAGACCACCTTTTCAGGCTGGCACTACCTCTGGAAATCGGAAGATATTCGCCGCAAGTTGATCGTCACCTTTGTGATCTTGGTGATCTATCGCCTTGCCGCGAATATCCCGGCTCCTGGCGTGGATCATGACATCCTCGCTGCATTCCGTAATTCATCTTCCGGGTCAGGAGGCTTCCTTGGCTTCCTCGACCTGCTCTCTGGCGGTACTGTTTCCAATTTCTCGTTGTTGTCGATGGGTGTCTATCCATACATTACCGCCCAGATCATCATTCAACTTTTGATCCCGATCATCCCTTCACTACAGCAGAGAATTCAAGACGATCCTCGTGAAGGTCGCCGCTGGCAGGAAAAGTGGACATACTATCTTGCGGTGCCCATGGCAGCGCTTTCCGCGATCGGTCAGATCAATATCTTTAACTCCCTTTCCATTCAGGCGATTGGACAGCCTATACTTCCGTTCGGATTGTTCGAAGCGGATACAGCATTAGCTTCGTGGTCGGTTCTCATTGCGATGACCGCCGGAACCATGTTTGCCATCTGGTTGGGTGAGTTGATCTCTGAATACGGTATCCGCGGACAGGGACTTTCCCTTGTCATTTTCGCCGGTATCGTGGCTCGCATCCCTGCGAACTTTGGTTCTCTGCTTGCAGATGAAGCGAACCGTTGGATCATGCTGACCCTTACCATCGTGATTATTGTGCTCACCGTTCTCGCGATTGTGTACGTCCAACAAGGACGCCGCAATGTGCCGGTGATGTACCCTGGTCGCCGAGTGGGGAACCGCATGTCCATGCCTGTGAAGGGCACCATGCCGTTGATGGTCAATCTCTCAGGCATGATCCCCTTGATCTTTGCCAGTGCTATTTTGCAGTTCCCTGCGATCATCGCCAGTTACTTTACCCAGAATGAAAATCAGGCAGTTGCCGATTTCTTCCTCGGTGTACAGAACTTCTTTGGCGCTACTGGCACCAGCAATTGGGGTTACTGGACGATTTATTTCTTCATGGTTGTGATCTTTACTTTCTTCTATACAACCGTGTTGTTCGACCAGCAGAATTACGGTGAGAACTTGAAAAAAGTTGGAGCCAGTGTCCCTGGTGTGTTGACTGGCGCACCGACTCAGAAATATCTGAGCACGGTTCAAAGCCGCATTACATTGGTGGGTGCTGTCTTCCTGGGTGTTGTCGCCATTATGCCCTTCCTGCTCGGATTGTTGTTAAGCGCCTTTAATATCTCCGCTGCCAGCAATACGGGTATCTTCCTTATTACTTCCTCGGGCTTGCTCATTGTGGTGGGTGTCGTTCGTGATACCTTCCAGAACATCGATGCAGAACTCAAGTTGCACGGCTATCAGGACTCATTGCTCGTCCGTTAGAGGATAATATGCCAACCTATATCGTCTTGCTTGGACCTCCCGGAGTTGGTAAGGGAACGCAGGCACGAATTCTTTCTGAAGAGACCGGTTTGGTGCACGTTTCTTCCGGTGATCTCTTTCGCGAGAACCTTAGAAATCAGACAGATCTTGGAAAGCTCGCCAAATCCTTTATGGATAAAGGCGAGCTGGTGCCAGACGATGTGACCATCAGTATGATCAAAGACCGCATCTCTCGTTTGGACTGTAAAGCGGGTGCTATTCTTGACGGTTTTCCCCGCACTCCAGCCCAAGCAGATGCACTTGAGGTCATGCTGAGGGATTTCAATGGCGCAGTGAACGCAGTTCCTTATATCACTGCTGCCGAGAACATCCTTGTAGAGCGTGCGAGCGGACGCTGGACTTGCCGCGCTCAAGGACACATTTATCACGAGAAGTTCAATCCGCCAAAACAGGCAGGAATCTGTGATATCGACGGCTCTGAGGTTTACCAGCGCGATGACGATAAAGTGGAAACAGTAACAAAGCGTATCCGCGTTTATCTCGAACAGACCATGCCACTGGTGGAGTACTACCGAAAGGCTGGTAAGTTGCTCGAGATCGACGGAACAAAGGCAGTTGAGTTGGTTACAAAAGAACTGCTTAGCGCTTTGAAAAAATAACGAACGCATGATCAGGGCAGTTGCCCTGTGTAAGACAAGGTTTTATAAACAATGTTTCATGAACGCCAAATCAACATCAAGACCCCTGCTGAACTAAAGATCATGCGCGAAGCAGGGCGCATCAATGCGAGCGTTCATGAAAGAATGAAGGAACTTTTACAACCAGGTGTGACAACAGCTGACCTCAACGCGGCTGCTGAGGAAGTGCTGAAGTCACACGGATGTGTATCGCCGTTCAAAGGCTATGGACACCCGCCATTCCCTGCTTCCATCACAGTCAGTATCAACGACGAGATGGTGCATGGAATTCCCAACTCAAGGCGCAAGCTGAAAGAAGGGGATATCGTCTCGATCGATTGTGGCACGGTGTATCAAGGTTATGTTGCAGACTCCGCCTTCTCGGCTGGGGTGGGGCAGATATCGCAAGAGGCACAGACCCTGCTTGCGGTCACCGAAGCGGCATTGCATGCGGGCATTGCTAAAATGCGCAAAGGCAACCGTACGGGTGATGTCTCGGCGGCGATACAAAAGTATGTAGAAAGCCATGGGCTGCATGTCACCCGGGAATACACCGGTCACGGTGTCGGGAAGGATATGCACGAAGGTCCGCAGGTGCCAAATTACGGCATAGCGGGAACCGGTCTCATCCTCAAACCAGGAATGACCATTGCCCTTGAACCTATGGTGCTTGTTGGGACGTATGAAACTCGCGTCCTGCCGGATAAATGGACGGTAGTATCTGCAGATGGGTCGTTGACAGCGCACTTTGAACATACGGTCGCTGTTACCGAAGGAGAACCTCAAATCCTGACTGTCTTATGACCCTGCGGGTAGCCGTAAAAATATGGACGAAATTGAGAACGACAAGTATAATTAAGCGTTTGGCTTTGCCAGATAGACCGCAAAGCAAGGAGAATTTTCATGAAAGTATCGCCCTCCATTCGCAAGCGTTGTGCCAAGTGCCGCATCATTCGGCGCAAAGGAATCGTTTACATCATTTGCGAAAATCCTAAACATAAACAGAGACAAGGGTAGTTGAACCATGGCAAGAATTGAAGGTGTTGATCTTCCCCGCAACAAGCGGACAGAAGTGGGTCTAACCTACCTTTTTGGTATTGGACCTACCCGCGCCAAGAAGATTTTGGCAGATACCAAAGTCAATCCCGACACGCGCATCAAGGATCTGACGGAAGCTGAAGTTTCCGCCATCCGTGAATACATCGCCAAGCACTATAAGGTGGAAGGCGATCTGCGTCGTGAAGTTCAGATGAATATCAAGCGTTTGATCGAAATCGGTTCATATCGCGGTTTGCGACATCGCCGCAACCTGCCGGTGAACGGTCAGCGCACCAAAACCAATGCGCGTACTCGCAAAGGCACCAAGAAAACGGTTGCCGGACGCGGTCGTCGCCGTGGCGCCAAGAAATAATCCTGTC
>JBEBCV010000482.1:0-5671 GCA_041157505.1 Chloroflexota bacterium
CCGATCCGCTGTTCGTATTTGCCTTCTTTCCAGCAAAGGACATGCCCCGCAATTTTTTCCTTATATAAAATGGTGCGGGCGATCACATTTTTATTCTTCAAAATCCCTTCCCAATGCCGCATGAATTCTCCGCGATCTTTCGCCGGATAAGCAGACATGGCAACAGCTTCGGGGTCAAGTTGCTGTTGGAAGAGAATGGGCAGGTCTGATTCTATGGTGGGGCGGAGCAGAATCTTGGTCATGATATGATTTATAACTCAATCGGGACGAAATAAAAAATGATTAATATGACCTCACATAGAAGATTCCTATACCTTTCCCTCCTTCGTTTGACCTTTCTCGCTTCTTGCTCGACCTCGAGCCTGTCCGCTGAAATCGAGCCTTCGATTCCGCTGGAAGATTGTGCACTCACATCCCCGCGTGGCAACCAGATCGATGCTCGCTGCGGAGTGTTGACGGTTCCAGAAGATCGCGCGAATCCAGATGGACAGCAGATCGATTTGCATATTGCCGTGATCCCCGCCATCTCTCGCGACCCGGAACCAGACCCGGTTTTCCTGCTTGCTGGCGGACCCGGACAATCTGCCATTGAAACCTTCCCTGTCATGCTCAGGTTGCTGTTCGATCTGCACCAAGAACGCGATATTGTGCTGGTCGATCAACGCGGCACAGGGAAATCGAATCCGTTGCGCTGTTTAACGCCCGAAGATGAAGCATTGAGCGATGATGAAGTGCTTGCAAAGCTAAAGGCTTGCCCCAAGTCTTTGGATGCAGACTTGCGTTTTTACAACACCGAGATCGCCATGACCGACTTGGATGAAGTCCGCGCTGCGTTGGGATATGAGACCGTTAATCTTTATGGCGCTTCATATGGAACCCGCGCCGCATTGACCTATCTACGCATGTTCCCGGACCACGTCCGCACAGTGACGCTTGATGCTGTCGTAGACCCTGGCTTTGTCATGTTCATGGATGCAGCGGAGGATGGGCAGGCAGCGCTGAATCAGCTTTTCGAGCGCTGTGAAGCGGATGATGCTTGTTCATCCACGTTCCCAAAATTGCGATCCGAATTCGATGCGCTTCTGACTCGTTTGGATGAAACCCCGGTTGAAATTACCATTTCACATCCACTCACGAATCATCCGCTGGATGTTACGGTGACGCGTGAGCTTGTGACCAGTATGGTTTTCAACACGTTGTATGTGCCTGAGCTTGCTGCCACATTGCCGTTGTCGATCCATCAGGCGTATGCCGGGGAAAATTATGTACCGTTGATATCACAGGCGTTTTTGGTGAATGCGGGTTTGTACGATGGAATGTTCTATGCGGTGACTTGTACCGAAGATGCGCCATTGATCGACTCGCAAGAAGCGGCGCAGAACAGCGAGAACAGCACGTTTGGCGACCGCACAGTGGATTTTGTCTCTGTCTGTAATTCATGGACGAAGGGCGAGGTCTCGTCTGCATTTCGCGAACCAGTGCAGTCTGATGTGCCGGTCTTAATTCTTTCCGGCTCGGCAGACCCCATTACACCGCCCGTTCATGCAGATAAAGTTGCTGAAAGTTTATCGAATGAATTGCATTTGGTGTTTGAAGGCATGGGGCACGGAAATGTCTCCACCGCGTGTGGTTCTGAGATTTTTATCGACTTCGTCAAGACTGCATCGAACGCTGATCTGGATACCACATGTGTCGAGGCAGTGGAGCCACCGCCATTCTTTGTAGATTTTAGTGGTCCGCGACCATGAGCGAACTGAATAAGAGGCGATCATCATGATAAACGTACAAGGTCTTTCCAAATCTTTTGGAAATGTTCAAGCAGTAAAGAACGTTTCATTTTCTGCGCCCGATGGGCAGATCACTGGCTTGTTGGGCCCGAATGGGGCAGGGAAGAGTACAACATTGCGCATGTTATACACCTTGCTCAAACCAGAGACTGGCAGCGCCCAGATTGATGGATTCGACGTCCGCGAGAAACCAATTGAAGTGCAGAAACGGATCGGCGTCCTGGCAGATGCGCGCGGGTTGTATCCGCGCCTGACAAGCCGCGAAAACATCCGTTATTATGGCAAGTTGCATGGACTCGAAGGGGCAAGGTTAGAGTCACAGATCGATGCGTTGCTTACCATGCTCGATATGCAGTCTATTGCAGACCGCAAGACAGAAGGGTTTTCAACAGGTGAGAAGTTAAAGGTCGCCATTGCGCGGACGCTCGTGCATAACCCGCAAAATATTTTGCTCGATGAACCGACCAATGGATTGGATGTAATGAGTACGCGTGCCATGCGTCAGTTCATTTTGCGCCTGCGCGATGAGGGCAAGTGTGTGCTGTTCACCAGTCACATCATGCAGGAGGTCGCGGCGTTATGTGACCAGATCGTGATCATCTCGCAAGGCTCCGTTTCCGCTCATGGCAGCCCGGACGAATTGCGGAAACAAACCGGAAAAGAAAACCTCGAAGATGCTTTTGTAGCTGTGATCGGTTCAGAAGAAGGCTTGATGTTATGAAGAAGATTTTTGTGATCTTTCAAAAAGAGTTGATCGATAACCTGCGCGACCGACGCAGTTGGACAACAGGTATCTTTTGGGCGTTATTTGGTCCCATGTTGTTGGGCGGGATGATCATGCTGTTGGGCAATACCATCCGCGAGAATGTGGAGGATGCACTTGTCCTGCCGGTGGTTGGAGCGGAGAATGCCCCGAATCTGATCAAGTTCCTTGAACAGCAAAATGTGGATATTGTCTCTGCGCCAGATGACCCGGAAGCCGCGGTAATCGCTGGCGATATTAATGTGGCAGTCATTATCCCTGAAGAGTATGGCGAAGAATTTTCTACCGGAGAAACTGCAAACATTCAACTTGTCTTTGATAGCACACGTCAATCTGCGGCAGCAGATATTTCTCGCGCAGAGAATTTATTGGAAGGTTACAGTAACTACATTGGGTTATTGCGTTTGAGCATGCGTGGAGTCAGCCCGGAAGTGATCCGCGTGCTGCAAATAGAAGAAGTGGATACTGCTACGCCGCAAAGCCAGGCGTTGATCTTTCTTTCGATGCTGCCCTATTTCATTATCTTTGCCATCTTCAACGGCGCTTCACCTGTCATTACCGACGCGACGGCAGGCGAGCGGGAGCGTGGTTCTTTGGAGCCGCTCTTGATCAATCCCCTTCCGCGTGGTTGGGTGGCAGTGGGCAAGATGTTGGCTGCCATGCCGTTCGCGATGATCAACTTGTTCATTACGTTGGCTGGGTTTGCTGCTATCTTTCAATTTCTACCGATCGAAAAATTTCTTGGTGTGCAGATCGGTTTTAATATTGGCACCTTGACGTCTGTTTTTCTGATCTGCCTGCCGATCGTTGTGCTCGCATGCGCCATTCAGACCTTGATCGCTTCTTATGCAAAGACAACGAAAGAAGCCGGAACCTACCTGCCCTTCATTGGATTGATCCCTTCTTTGCCGGGTCTTGCCCTTGCCTTTCTCCCGGTCAAACCAGACTTGTGGACGATGCTCATCCCAACCTTTGGGCAGCAAATTTTGATCAATCAGTTCCTGCGCACTGAACCGATCTCTGGTATGAACATCATGATCTCAACGGTTATTACGCTTCTGCTTTCGGTGCTGATTACCTTCATTGCCATCAAATTATATGAAGGCGAGCGCATCATCAAGGGATAAGGTGAACTCTTAAACAAAACGAGACAGACTTTTGAGGCTGTCTCGTTTTGTTTAAGCCTCTAGTGCCTGGTTTAGATCCCATAGAATATCATCGATGTCTTCTAATCCAATAGATAGGCGGATAAAGTCCGGGCTGACACCTGCGGCGGTTTGCTCTTCATCCGAGAGTTGGCTGTGGGTGGTGCTGGCAGGATGAATTGCCAGCGAGCGTGTGTCGCCAATGTTGGCGACGTGACTGAAAAGCTGTAGGTTGTCTATGAATTTCGCACCCGCTTCTCTGCCGCCTTTGACGCCGAATCCCAAGACCGCGCCTGTGCCTTTCGGTAAATATTTTTTCGCACGTTCATGGTCGGGGTGACTGGGTAGACCGGCATACGAAACCCATTTGACGTTCGGATGATTTTCCAAAAATTCTGCGGCACGTTTTGCGTTCTGCACATGACGTTCCATGCGCAGGGAGAGAGTCTCAAGCCCCTGGATCAGGAACCAGGAGGCGATCGGTTGTTGGGTAGTGCCGAGATCACGCAGAATGCCAGCGCGTGCTTTGGAGATAAATGCCTGCGGACCAAAATCGTCAGCGTAGACAACGTGATGGTAGGCAGGATCAGGCTCGGTGAAGTTTTTGAAGCGCCCGCTCTTTCTCCAATCAAATTTGCCGCTGTCGACAATGACTCCGCCTAAAGTGGTGCCATGTCCACCGATGAATTTTGTCGTGGAGTGAGTGACGATATCCGCGCCCCATTCAAAGGGGCGACAAAGATAGGGTGTGGCGAAGGTGTTGTCGATCATCAGTGGGATGCCGTGTTCTTGTGCGATCTTCGAAACTTCGTCGAATGGGAAGATGTTGCCAAGTGGATTGCTAATGGTTTCGCCGTAGATGATCTTGGTATTCGGTTGAATGGCGCGGCGGAAGTTTTCAGGGTCGCTGGGGTCAACGAGGGTGACAGTGATGCCGAGTTTTGGAAATGTATATTTGAACTGCGTGACCGTTCCGCCGTACAGTGTGGACGTTGAAACGATGTGGTCACCCGCTTCGCAGATGGTGAGGATGGCGGTCGCTTGTGCAGCATGGCCGGAACCGACTTCCAATGCGCCAATGCCGCCCTCAAGGCTGGCGACTCTTTTTTCAAAAACGTTGCTGGTTGGGTTGGAGATGCGAGTGTAGATATTGCCACTTTCCTGCAGGGCAAAGAGACGTGCGGCGCGGTCTGTACTTTGCAGGTCGTAAGCTGTCGTTTGATAGATGGGAACGGCGCGACTGCCAGTAACCGGGTCAGGTGTGTAGCCTTCATGAAGTTGACGAGTGTTGAAACCGAACTTGCGAGAGGTAGGCATGGAATGTCCTTTTGACAATAGACCACAGACGATTAGATCGTCTATTTCTTGACCGGCTTTTGCGGAATCTGGTTCAAGTCGTATGGAGTGGATTGATAGACGTAATAGTTCAACCAGTTTGAATACAACAAGTTGGCATGCCCGCGCCAACAGACGTTTGGCATATTACCTGGGTCGTCGTTGGGATAATAATTTTTCGGGACGTGGATGGGCAGACCTTTGTTCACGTCGCGGTCGTATTCGGCTTTGAGGGTGAGCGGGTCATATTCAGAGTGACCCGTGATGTAGAGATTGCGCCCGTCTTTGTCGCTGACGATGTACACACCTGCATCGTCTGACTCGGCAAGGATCTGTAATTCGGAATGTTTCTCAATGTCTGCGCGGCGGATCTCGGTGTGACGGGAGTGCGGAGCGAGGAAAATGTCATCGAAGCCGCGCATCAGGCTTTCGGTCCGGTTTAAGAGGCGGTGTTCGAAAACACCAAACATCTTGTGTGAAAGGTCATATTTTGGAATCCCATATTTGTGATACAAGCCCGCTTGCGCACCCCAGCAAATATGAAACGTGGATTCGACATTCGTCTCCGACCAATCCATGATCTGTTTGAGTTCCTCCCAATAATCCACTTCTTCAAAGGGTAGTTGCTCAACGGGTGCACC